>JASHSO010000009.1 GCA_030038715.1 Streptosporangiaceae bacterium | reverse complement strand
GAGAACCACCGGATGTCGCTGTCGGATGCGGCGCTGGTCAAGGACAACCACGTTGCCGCCGCTGGTTCGGTAGCCGCGGCATTCGGCATGGTCCGCGCGCAGGCGGGTGACCTGCCGGTCGAGGTCGAATGCGACAACCTCGAGCAGGTGGCCGAGGCGCTGCGGGTCGGCGCCGGGCTGATCCTGCTGGACAACTTCACGGTGACAGACATGGCCGAGGCGGCCAGGCTCGCGGCGGGCCGGGCCAGGCTCGAGGCGAGCGGCGGACTGACGCTGGCCGAGGCGCGCGCGGTCGCGCGGACCGGCGTCGACTACCTTGCAGTGGGGGCGCTGACCCATTCGGCGCCCGCGCTCGACATCGGCTTGGATCTGGCCGGGCCCGGCTAACGAGCAGGAGCGAGATGCTGCTGACCATTGACGTGGGGAACACCAACACGGTTCTCGGGCTGTTCAAGGGCACGGAGGTGGTCGAGCACTGGCGGATCTCGACCGACCCGGTACGGACCGCCGACGAGCTTGCCGTACTGCTGCGCGGGCTGCTGGGGCAGAGCGCACTTGCGGCTGGGCCGGACGTGAGCGGTATCGCGCTGTGTTCGACCGTGCCCTCGGTGCTGCATGAGATGCGGGAGATGTGCAGCCGGTACTACGGCCACGTTCCGGCCCTGATCGTGGAGCCGGGCGTCAAGACCGGGGTGCCGCTGCGTTATGACAATCCCAAGGAGATCGGCAGCGACCGGATCATGAACGCGGTAGCTGCCATGCACCTCTACGGAGGTCCGGCGATTGTGGTGGATTTTGGGACGTCCACCAATTTCGACGCGGTGAGCGAGCGCGGCGAGTTCGTCGGCGGCGCGCTGGCGCCGGGCATCGAGATCTCGGTGGACGCGCTGTCCCGCCGCGCCGCCCAGCTGCTGAAGGTCGAGCTCACCAGGCCGGCCCGCGTGATCGGCAAAAGCACCGTCGAGGCGCTGCAATCGGGGATCATCTTCGGCTTCGCCGGCCAGATCGAGGGAATCGCCACCCGGATGGCGGCCGAACTCGCCCCTGACGACCCGGACTCGGTAACTGTCATCGCCACGGGCGGGCTGGCTCCGCTGGTGATCGACGAAGTATCGGTCATCGACGCCTACGAGCCATGGCTCACGCTGGTCGGCCTGCGCCTCACCTACGAGCGGAACACCGCCGATAGCCCGCGGCCGGCGGCCCTTCCCTGACCGATACCGCAGTGACCGGCGGGCTCGCTCGCCGGTACCCTCAGGCAGATGACAGACGATCAGGGTCCGATGGGCGGAGCACCCGGCGACCCCGACGTGCCCGAGCAGATGCGGGTGCGGCTGGCCAAGGCAGACCGGTTGCGCGCGGCCGGCGTCGATCCCTATCCGGTCGGCTACCCGCGCACGCACATGATCGCCGACATCCGGGCCAAGTTCGGCGAGCTGCCCGCCGACACGGCAAGCGGTGAACGCGTCAGCATCGCTGGCCGGGTGATGCTGTACCGCAACAGCGGCAGGCTGTGCTTCGCGACCGTCAGGGACGGCAGCGGCGACATCCAAGTCATGATCTCCCTCGACCGGGTCGGCGCGGCGGCGCTGGCTGGCTGGAAGCAGGATGTCGATCTCGGCGACCACGTCGGGGTGACCGGCGAGGTCATCTCCTCGCGCCGCGGCGAGCTCTCGATACTGGCCGACTCGTTTGCGATCACCGCGAAGGCGCTGCGGCCGCTGCCGGACAAGCACCGGGGCCTGACCGACGCCGAGTCCCGGGTGCGCCAGCGCTACCTCGACCTGCTCACCAACCCGTCGGCTCGGCAGATGGCCGAGGTTCGCGCGACCGTCACCAGGTCGGTACGCGAGGAGTTGCACGCGCGTGGGTTCCTGGAAGCCGAGACCCCGGTCCTACAGGTCCTGCACGGCGGGGCAAACGCCCGGCCGTTCACTACTCACATGAACGCCTTCGACCTCGGCCTCTACCTGCGTATAGCGCTCGAGCTTTACCTGAAGCGGCTGGTCGTCGGCGGCATCGAGCGGGTATACGAGATCGGCCGGATCTTCCGCAACGAGGGAGCCGATGCCACCCACAACCCCGAGTTCACCATGCTCGAGGTCTACCAGGCGTACGCCGACTACACCACGATGGCCACCCTGACCAGGGAGTTGCTCCAGGCTGCGGCGGTGGTGGCACTGGGCAGCACGGTCGTGCGCCACGGCGATGGCTCGGAGCATGACATCGGCGGCCAGTGGCGTTCGGTCACCGTGCACGGTGCTTTGTCGCAGGCGCTCGGCGCGGCGGTCACCCCGGACACAGGCGAGCCGGAGCTGCGCAAGTTCGCCAAGGAGCGGGGTATCGAGCTGCAGCCCGGCTGGACCGGTGCCCAGGTGCTGCTCGAGCTGTACGAGCGCCTCGTCGAGGCCCGGACGGTGGAACCGACCTTCTACTGCGACTTCCCGGTCGAAGTCTCACCGCTGACCAGGCAACACCGCGAGGATCCCAGGCTGGCGGAGAGGTGGGACCTGGTGGCGTACGGCACGGAGATTGCCACCGCCTACTCCGAGCTTGTGGACCCGGTCGAGGAACGGGCCCGCCTCACCGCGCAGTCCCTGCTGGCGGCGGGCGGCGACCCGGAGGCCATGCAGCTCGACGAGGACTTCCTGCGCGCGCTGGAGTACGGGATGCCACCGACCGGCGGCATGGGGATGGGCATCGACCGGATGCTGATCATGCTGACGGGCGCGCCGATCCGGGAGACCGTGCTGTTCCCGCTGGTAAAACCGGCCGAGCGGCTCTAGCCCACGACTTCGCCGGCGCCTACCAGGACGTTGTACATCACCGGCTGGATCTGGACGTCCTGGCCGAAGGTCGGCGCGTCCACCATTTCGCCGTCGCCGACGTAGATGCCGACATGACTGGCGTTCGCGTAGAAGAACACCAGGTCGCCGGGCTCAAGTTCGCTGACAGGAATGTGCTCGACCTCGTTCCACAGGTCGCCGGTGTAGTGCTCGAGCGTGATGCCCACCTGGGCGTATGCCCAGACCACCAGGCCGGAGCAGTCAAAGTCATATGGGCCAGCACCGCCCCACACGTACGGATCGCCGATCCTGGTCAGCGCGAACCGGAGTGCCTGCACGCCGATGGAGTCGCCGTTGACGTGGATCGGCGGGTAGCTGCCGGTCTGCTGGAAGATGGCCTCGGCCTGCTTGAACGCCTCGCTGTTGAAGAAGTTCTCCTTCTGCTGAATCTGCGCGACCTTGGCCGCCATCGCCGCCGTTAGAACCTTGGCGCGCTGCTGCTCTTGCGATGCGGCACCCTGGGCGCGCTGTGCGGCATACTCGGCGGTGGCGACAAGGCTGATCTTCGTCCCGTTCTCGTCCTGCAACTCGGTCAGGATGGAGGCGCTGTTGAGCAGGGACTGCGGGGTGGCGCTCTGCAGCATCTGCAGCGCCGGGCTGATGCCGCCGGTCATGTAGTTCTCTGCGGCGATCTGGCCGATGGAGGCCTGGTCCTGCAGGAACAGCTTCCTGTCCTGCGCGGCGTTCTCCCTCGCTATCGCGAGTTCGGCGCGTGCCTGCCCGAGCTGAACCTTAAGCCCGTCGTACTGCTCGCTGAGGTTGTCGATCTGATCCGACAGCGCGTTGGCCTTGTTGAGCACTGCCTGAAGGCCCGGAGGCGTGCTCGATGCTGGCGCAGCGTCGGCCGTCGCGCCGGGCAATATGGCCGCACAACCGGCGGCGACCCCAGCCAGCGCCACAGCGCTGCGCCAGCATGTCGGCCGCCAGCGGCCGAGCATCCGGCGTCCCCGTTCCCACCGCGTGGCATATGACCTGGTGCTTAGTGCTACCCGCCTGCCCTGCGGCATGTGGTGCACCTAGCGTCTCCTCTCCTGGGCGCGCCCGCTCAGCGAACGGCCACGACAGGAACACCGCGGCCTGCTGCGGTCCGGGCCAAGCACCTAGCGGACCGCAACGGTGACAGCGATGCAGATTAATCGAGATGATCGTGCTGCGAGGCGAAACAGCCAAGATTTTGCCGTGATCATTTTCACTAATTGAAGTTGGCGTATTACCGCGACGGGCTAGGCCGATCGTGGCAGTGCCGAGTTGCGGTGCGCTGCTAGTCCGCAAGATCTCGCATCGTCGCAGTTCACACGGCATTTGGCGGACAGGACGGGGCGGCGTGATCTGAGCGTGATGTGCATAGCTATGCGCCTGGATCACGCTCCGCGGCAATACGTATGTGACTGATGACTATCAGTGGGCAATCGCGTTGCCAGTCCTTGGACGGTTTGGGATGCTGGGGCTCGGATCGTGGCGATGCAGGCCCAAGAGCCGACGTGAGCAGTGAGGGTGGCAACGGTATGGATTGCGACGTCAGGCGCGCGAGGACCGCGGATGTGCGGGCCATCCGGGCGCTGGTGGACGCCAACGTAAAATCCGGCCGACTTCTCGATAAGCCGACGGTGACCCTGTTCGAGGACATCCAGGAATTCTGGGTGGCGTGCACCCCGGACGGGGCGGTTGTCGGCTGTGGGGCACTCCATGTGATGTGGGAGGACTTGGCGGAGCTTCGCACTGTTGCGGTGGCCGCTGACCATCAGGCGCGTGGTGTCGGGAATCAGATAGTTCTTGCGCTGCTTGAGGCTGCCAGAGAACTGGGTGTCACCCGCGTGTTCGTGCTGACTTTCGCCGTGGACTTCTTCCGGCGTCATGGCTTCGCCGAGATCAGCGGCGTCGCCGCCACACCGGAAGTGTATGCCGAGTTGCTAAGATCTTATGACGAGGGTGTCGCCGAGTTCCTCGATCTTGACCGGGTTAAACCCAACACGCTCGGTAACACCAGGATGCTGTTGCGGATGTAGCAGCAATACCTGATTCTGGCAGATAGATGCTGGCACGAGTACCGGTTCCGTGCTTGGGATATGTGCAATCACCGGGCGAGCCCGCTGGCTGCGCGGTTGATCGTTGCGGCCGTGCGGCGGCCTGCGGGTGCCGTTACAACTCGTCTGCCGTCCGATCGCTGTTGGCGAGCCTGAGGCTGGCAGCGTCATGAAGGACTTGTCGGTGCTCACGCCCCCGCTGCTCGTATGCGCGGCCGTGCTGATCGCAATCGTGACCTTCCTGCGCCACGAGATGGGCAGGGGTAACAGAAGCCGCGAGGATCAAGCTGATCCGTCTTCCGATTTTCCTGATCGTTCGGTGATTCCAGACGAGGAGATGGATATGG
>JASHSO010000114.1 GCA_030038715.1 Streptosporangiaceae bacterium | reverse complement strand
CGCAAGCCGGCCGGGATGAGCTTCACGTCCTGGGTTGACCAGCAGATCAACGAGGCGATGGAGCGGGGCGCTTTTGACAATCTTCCGGGTGCGGGCAAGCCGCTTCCTAAGCACGCAGACTCAGACGATGGCCAGGCCTGGCTGCGGGAGTACGTGCGGCGGGAGGGCCTGCCGGCAGAAGAACTGCTGCCCACTCCGCTAAGGCTGCGCAGGCAGCGCGAGCGGCTGGCCGAGACGGTGCACAGCATGCGCTCGGAGCAGGCCGTACGCCTCGCAGTCGCGGAACTCAACGAGAAGATCATGGCCTGGCGCGCGATCCCGCTCGGTCCGCCGATTTTCGTGCCGCTGGTCGACGAAGAAGAAATGCTCGGCCGATGGCGGGCCGGTCAGCCCGCGCCGGATGCTACCGACGCTGTGCACGCCGACAACCTGCAAAAGCCGGAGCGCTCGCGACGCCGCTCCCGCCCTGTCCGGCGCGGCCCCCGATAGTCACGTCGGCAGGTCGCCCTGAGACGGAGTGGGAACGAGCCCGCCCACGTGTCGGCATGGATCAACGAATGCGGGTGAGCCGTGCCTGACGGTCAGCCGAGCGACGCGCGCGGCGCGCATGCCGCGCGGGGGCACCTGACCGACACCGCGGGAGCTATCGCGGCAGCCGCGTGCCAATGTGCGCACGCCGTCCTGGTTGCGCGGGGAGAGTGGGTCACCAACGAGAAGACCCTGGTCGACCGCGCTGGCCTGCGCCAGGTCGACGACGTCCTGGCCGGTCTCACGGCCGAGCCCGCGCGCCCGGCCAGCGCGCTCGACCAGGCCGCCGGGACGCTCGGGGTCGCGGACTGAGCCCGGCGCGCAGCTATTGTGGACTCATCGGGTGCTGAAGTGGACGACGGGTGACACGGATGCGCAGGCTGAGCACTCGGGCGCGGTGGGCGGTTCCGGCCGGGATCGTTGCGGCCGCCGGCCTGGTCGCGGCGGCCTCGGCTGTGGCCAGCGCCGACCTGGCGCCCGCGTTGCCGGCCCGCAGCGTCGCGCAGCTACTCGCCAAGGTCGCGCTGGCAGCGGCCAAGCCAATCGGGCCGGTGACCGCGACCGTGCAGGAATCATCGTCGCTCGGGTTGCCCGCGCTGCCGAGCGCCAACCCGAGTCAGGGCACCGGTCCGTTGGGCCTGGCCCAGAACAACGAGACGGTCAACGTCTGGTACCTCGGCCAGACCCACATCCGGATCGCCGAGCAGACCCAGATGGGCGAGAGTGACCTGCGGCTCGACGGGCGAGCGCTTTGGCTGTGGAACAGCAAGACGCAAACGGCTACGCGTGTCATCCTCCCTTCGCATTTTGACCGGAACGGGCTCGGCCCGGACTACCTGTCCCCCGGCCACTCGGTCAGCTCCGGGGCGGCAGCTATCGACCCGCTTGCCCTGGCAGCACAGCTACTAGCGGCCCTCGGCCCGTCGACGAGGGTCAGCCTTGAGCGCAACGTCACGGTCGCGGGTCGGCCCGCTTACCAGCTGTCACTGGTCCCGAAGACCAGCCGCTCGCTGATCGGCCAGGTCCTCATCGCGATCGACGCCCGTCGATTCATCCCGCTCAGGGTAGAGATATTCGCCCGCGGCTCTTCCAGCCCCGCGTACGAGGCAGGCTTCACCGCGCTGACCTTCGGGCGGCCTTCGGCGTCGAACTTCAGCTTCACCCCGCCGCCCGGCGCCAGGGTCAAGACGGTGACCGTGCCGACTAAGCCGCCGTCCGGCCTCGGCCTGGGTAGCCTCGGACTAGGGAGCCTGGGCGTTGGCGGCAACGGGCTCGGCGGCTTGGTGCCCGGTGGCTTCCTCAATAGTGGCGGCTTCGGCTCGCCCAACCCCGACTCGGCTGCCCCGGGATTGCGCGCCCCGTCGATCAGCACCAACAAGCCACGTGCGTCAGCGTCGACACCTGGTAATGGCGGCCAAACCGTCGTCGTCGTGGCGACGACCGGCCAGGTAGTGGCCATCGGCAAGGACCAGCCCACGGTCATCGGCAAGGACCAGCCCACGGTCATCGGCAAGTCCTGGCTGTCGGTGATCGCCACGCCGCCAAACCCGTCAGTGGCGGCCGCCGTGCAGCAGCTGCTGACCCGAACGACAGGCAGCGTCACGCCGGGCTCGGCAGGCTCGGCCGCTCCAGGGACCTCGAATCCGGTTGGGCCCGATCTGGCCGTCCTGCGTGAACTGCTGAAGGCGACGACTTCGGTGCACGGGGCGTGGGGGAGCGGTCGCCTGCTGCGCACGACGCTGGTCTCGGTGCTGATCACCAGCAACGGCGCGATCCTGGCCGGGGCCGTGACGCCAGCCGTGCTTTACGCCGACGCCGTCGGGCCGGCCAAGTGACCCTATGACATCGCGCGACGAGGTCGTCTTCGGCCGCCCGGCCCGGGCGGCCGAAGACGCACCACGGGCCGCGGCGAACTGTGCGCTGTCCAGCGCCGGGCTATCCAAGCGGTTCCGCAGCGGGCAGCTCGCGGTCGACAGCGTCGACCTGGCGGTGCCGACCGGGTCTGTCTACGGGTTCCTCGGCCCGAACGGCTCGGGGAAGACGACGACGATCCGGATGCTGCTCGGCCTCATCCAGCCGACAGCTGGCAGTTACGAGGTGCTCGGCCTGCCGATGCCCGACGGCCTGCCGTATGCGCTGCCCAGGGTGGGCTCGCTGGTCGAGGGCCCGGGCTTCCACCCGTACCTGTCCGGTCGGGCGAACCTGGCCCGGCAGGACGCGGCCGACCGGACCGCGAACCCGGCAACGGCTTCCGCCCGGATCGATGCGGCGCTAGGCCGCGTCGGGCTGCTGGCAGCCGCCGACAAGCGCTACGGTGCCTACTCGCTTGGCATGAAGCAGCGGCTGGCCATCGCCACGAGCCTGCTCCGGCGCAGGGAGCTGGTCATCCTGGACGAGCCGACCAATGGCCTCGACCCGCAGGGCACCCGCGAGGTCCGCGGGCTGATCCGGCAGATCGCCGCCGATGGCACGACGGTGTTCTTGTCCTCGCATCTGCTGGCCGAGGTCGAGCAGATCTGCACGCACGTCGGAGTGATGCGGACCGGCCGGCTGGTGTTCCAGGGCACGCTCGAGGAGCTGCGCGGTCCCGGTGCCGGCCGAGTCGTTGTCCGGACACCTCGGCCTGAGCTCGCCGCCGAGATTCTCGGCGGCGAGCTCCAGCTGGCCGATGTGCGCGTGTCCGGCCTGGAGGTCAGCGCGGAGCTCGGCTCGATCCTCCCCGAGACAGTCTGCGAACGGCTGGTCAAAGCCGGCGTGCCGGTAGCCGGGCTGGAGACGCCACGGCGGAGCCTGGAGGAGGAGTTCGTGCAGCTGACCGGCGAGGGTTTCGATGTGGACTAGCGCGGCGTCGCCGACCGGCCCGGACTCCGGCGAGCTGGCGGAGCGGCAGTCGCGCGGGGCCAAGCACGTTCCCCCGTGGTTTCGGCTTTTCCGTTCCGAGCTGCGCCTGGTCTTCTGCCGTCCGCGGAACCTCGCCCTGCTCGGGGTGCTGGCCTTCATCCCCGTCGCGCTCGGCGTGCTGTTCAAGCTGTCGTTGTCCGGGCCGGGCGGTGGCGGCGGCCCTGCCTTCCTGAACCAGGTGGCCGGCAACGGGGTGTTCCTAGGGCTGGCTGTGCTGGTGTTGATGCTGTCGCTGTTCCTGCCGCTGGCGGTCTGCGTGGTGGCGGGCGACGCGATCGCTGGTGAGGCGAGCCACGGTACGCTGCGCGGCCTGCTCGCGGTCCCGGCCGGGCGGACCAGGCTGCTGGCCGTGAAGCTCGCCTCGATCGTGCTGTTCGCGCTCGCCTCGTGCCTGCTCGTGGTCGGTGTGGCGGTGCTGATGGGAGTGGTCTTGTTCCCGGTCGGGAGGGTGACGCTGCTGTCGGGTACGACGGTGCCGCTGTCGGTCGGCCTGCTGCGCGTCCTGTTCGTGGCGCTGTACGCAGCGGCGGCGATGGTCGCGCTCGGCTCGATCGGCCTTGCTGCGTCCACGCTCACCGTGCATCCGGTCGGGGCGATCGCCGCTGCGCTGGTGATCGTGCTTGCCAGCGAGATTGCCGACGCAGTGCCGCAGTTGTCTGCGGCGCATCCGTTCCTGCCCACGCATTTCTGGTTGTCCTTCGACGGCCTGTTCCGCGCGCCAGTCGACTGGTCGGGCGTGCAGCACGGGCTGCTGTCGTTCGCCGCCTATTTGCTCATCTTCGGCGCCGTCGCGTGGGCGAGGTTCACCTCGGCCGACGTCGCTAGCTGAGGCCGGGCTACTTGACGAAACTTCCCCAGCCTTGCTCCAGGATGATCAGGCCCTCGTCCCTGAGCAGCTTCAGAGCCCGGAGCGCGGTGTTGCGCGAGACGCCGTAGGCTTCGCACAACTGAGTGGCGCTCGGTACCTGCTCGCCGCTCCTCAGCTCCCCGGATTCGATCCGGGAGCGGATGCCTGCCGCTATCCGCTTGTAGGGCGCAGTCTGCTCGCGGGGCATAGATCACGCTAACAACCTGGCCAGTCCGCGGATCGCGCCGTATTGCCGGGGTGATGGAGAGTGATGCAAGCTAATGTAAGCTCATCTCATAATCACCAAGCATTGGGAGGCTCGATGGGACCGAGCGATCGGGCGGAGCCCGACGGAGTGACCGGTCAGGATGCGGCCGAGGAATCGGGCAGCTGGGCCGAGTTCGGGGGATCGGGCAAGCGGGCGACAGCCGGCGGACTGACCACCTGGGAGGCGTCCGAGCTTATCGACCTGAGATGGCACTGGGACGAGGCCTATCGCATCGACTGGGCCGACGGAGTGTACCGAGCGGTGCGGATCGGACAACCCCATGCGGTGCTGACCGCCGACACCTGCGGCGAGCTGCGCCAGCTAGTCCGGGACGACTACTCCGACTGGCAGCAAAGCCTTCAACTGCAGGAGCGATCCTCCCTCTAGCGCAGCGGGCGGTACGGTTCAGGGATGCCATCCGGTCAGCCGAGCCCTTCGGGCGCGCGTTCCGCGCGAGCCGAACCGCGCGGGCCGGATAGCGGCGAGCTGCCGAGCGTGACCGCCCTGCTCAAGGCGGCCGTGACCGGGATAGCCGGGGCACGCAGGCCCGGGCAGGTCGCGATGGCAGAAGCCGTACACCACGCCATGCAGACCGGGCAGCACCTGGCTGTGCAGGCGGGCACCGGGACCGGCAAATCGCTCGCCTACCTCGTTCCGGCCGTCAGGCACGCGATACAGGAAGGCGGAAGCGTCGTCATCTCCACCGCGACCATCGCGCTGCAGCGCCAGCTCGTCGAGCGCGACCTGCCGCGGCTGTCGGCGGCGTTGACAGGCCAGCTCGGCCGCGCGCCGGATTTCTCGATTCTCAAGGGCCGCCGCAACTACCTGTGCCTGCACAAGGTGCACGGCGGCGCGGTCGAGGAACCCGAGGACGTGCTGTTCGACCCGCAGTCGGTCACTGCCCTCGGGCAGCAGGTGGCGCGGCTGCACGAGTGGGCGGCCGGCACGACCACGGGCGATCGCGACGAGCTGGTGCCCGGGGTCGACGACCGAGCGTGGCGAGTGGTGTCGGTCAGCGCCAGGGAATGCATCGGAGCGCAGAAGTGTCCGTTCGGCCCGCAGTGCTTCACCGAGCGCGCCCGCGATGCCGCCGGGGATGCCGACATCGTGGTGACCAACCACGCGCTGCTTGCCATCGATGCGCTCGAGAACAACATCGTCCTGCCCGAGCACGACATCGTCGTGATCGACGAGGCGCACGAGCTGGTGGACCGGGTGACCAGCGTCGCTTCCGGTGAGTTGACGACGTCGGCGGTGGAGAACGCAGCCCGCAGGTGCGGCCGGCTGGTGCGTGCGGAGCTCGCCGACAGGCTGCGGGAGGCAGCGCATGGGCTCGACCTCGCGCTGGCTGACGTTGCGCCGGGCCGCCTCGACATACTGGACCAACAGCTCGGCGCGGCACTGGCCACGGTGCGGGACGCTGCCGCGGCGTGCGCTGGCGATCTGCGGACCGGCACGGACAGCGAGCCGGACGACGCCGGCAGGCTCGCGACTGCCCGGATCGCCGAGGTTGCGCTCGACGAGGTCGCGGAGAACGCGGCCAGGATCATCGCGGCGTTCGCAGGTGAGATCGCGGCCCGGCCCGAGGTGGTGTGGCTGGAGGGGTCGGCCGGCGAAGACTCGTTCCGGCCCGACGCGCTGCGGGTAGCGCCGCTGGAGGTTGCCGGGCTGCTGGCAGACCGGTTGTTCACGCAGCGCACCGTGGTCCTGACATCGGCGACGCTCACGCTTGGCGGCTCGTTCGAGCCGCTGGCCAGGCAGTGGGGACTGCCGCCGCCCGGCCAGCCCGAGCGTGACGCGGCGCGGGATGCGGATGCCGGTACCGGCGGCGCCGCGGGGCTGGACTGGCTGGGCCTGGACGTCGGGTCGCCGTTTGACCATCGGCGCAGCGCGATTCTCTACATCGCCAAGCACCTGCCGCCGCCAGGTCGGGACGGACTGGCCGAGGCCTATCTCAGCGAGATGCGCGAGCTGATCGAGGCAGCCGGAGGACGGACGCTCGGACTGTTCTCCTCCATGCGGGGAGCCCGCCAGGCTGCCGAGGCCCTGCGCGACAAGATCGGCGTTCCGCTGCTCTGCCAGGGCGATGACGCCACCGCGCTGCTGGTTGGCAAGTTCGCCGAGGACGAGGCTAGCTGCCTGTTCGGGACGCTGTCGCTGTGGCAGGGCGTTGACGTGCCGGGACGATCGCTGCAGCTTGTGGTCATCGACCGGATACCGTTCCCGCGGCCCGATGACCCGCTCGCGTCAGCCAGGCAGCGTGCGGTGGCGGCGCGCGGTGGCAACGGCTTCATGACGGTCGCGGCCACGCAGGCCGCGCTGCTGCTGGCGCAGGGAACAGGTCGGCTGTTGCGCACCGTCGATGACAGGGGCGTCATCGCGATACTCGACCCGCGGATCGCCACCGCCCGGTACGGCAGTTTCCTGCGTGCCTCGCTGCCGCCGTACTGGAGCACGTACGACCCGCAACTCGTGCGCGCTGCGCTGGGCAGGCTAGCCACGGCAGCGGCGAACTAAGCGGCGCCTCGGCCGCGTTTGACGCGCGGGCGAGATGCCAGACTGTGATTCAGCGACCGAGTGTGGAGGACCGCATGGCGAACGAACCGGACATCGCACCGGGGGTCGATCGGTCGGTGCCGAGCGTGGCCCGGATCTACGACTACATGCTGGGCGGGAACTACAACTTCCCGGCCGACCGGGCGGTGGCGGACAGGGCCATGGCTCAGGTGCCGGAATTGCGCGACATCATCCTGGCCAACCGGGGATTCCACGGCCGAGCCGCGCGCTGGATCGCAGAGCGCGGGATCAGCCAGTTCCTGGACATCGGATCCGGGCTGCCGACGGCGGGCAACACGCATGACACGGTGCGCGCGGTCGTCCCAGACGCACGCGTGGCTTATGTTGACAACGACCCGATGGTCGCCGCGTACGGCGACCAGTTGCTGTCTAGCCCGCAGCACACCAGGGTCATCATCGCGGACGTGCGCGATCCCGACCGACTGCTCGGCGACCCGCAGTTGCTCGGCCTACTCGACTTCTCGCGGCCGATGGGCTTGCTGATCACCGGCGTGCTGCACTTCGTCGCGGACTCCTCCGACCCGTGGGGACTCATGGCCCGCTACGTCGGCGCGCTCGCGCCGGGCAGCTACGTCGCTGTGTCGCACTCGACGTACGACAATGTGCCGCCGAGGTCCGTGCAGGTCGGCCAGGAGGAGTACGCGAACGCCTCCGAGCAGATGCACTTCCGCAGCAGGGACGAGGTGCACAGGTTCTTCACCGGGCTGGAGATCGAGCCGCCTTACGAGGGCGCCGGACCTGTCCTCGCCTTCATGGGTGAGTGGCATGCCGAAGACCTGGCAGCGGCAGACAGCGACGGTTCGCGCTGGGGCTACTGCGCAGTCGGCAGGAAGCCCTGAGACCTGCCGTAGCCGGCTGGGAGCAGGATGCCGCGATGCGCGACGAGACCATAGGCACGTTCCTCGACAAGCTCGCTGCCAGACTGCCGGCGCCGGGCGGCGGAGCGACGGCCGCGCTGCATGCTGCGCAGGCGGCGGCGCTGCTGGCGATGGTGGCGCGTTACTCCGGCGGGCCGAAATACGCTAGCCAGGCCCAAGCGATCAGTGTGGTGCTCGAGGAGGCGGACCGGCTGCGTGCCGACTGTCTCGACCTGATGGCAGCCGACGCGGCTGCGTTCGACATCGTCGCGGCCGCCTACGCGCTGGCACGGGATACCGGCGAGCAGAAGGCTGCGCGCTCGGCCGCGATCTCTGTAGCGCTGGTAGCGGCGGCCGAACCGCCGGCGGCCGTGATCGGCGCCGCATCTCGTCTGCTGGGCTTGGCTGAGGAGCTGCTGCCGATCGGCAACCGCAGTGTGATCGCCGACGTGGCCGCGGCGGCCGAGGCGATTCGAGCCGCGTTGGCGACCGCTCGGGTCAACGTCGAGGTCAACGTCTCTGGCGGCACTGACGATGCGGCTCGGCGTCGGTATGCAGGTTCGATAGCGGGAGTCGATGCCCTGCTGGCGCGCGCAGACCTAGTCACGGCGACGGTGCGCGCGGAGATCTCCGGATGAGTGCGCACATGTTGTCCGGCCGCGAGCTCGCCACGGCCATGCGCACGCAAGCGGGCGAGGGAGCGGCAAAGCTGGCCGACCGGGGGGTGACCGTGCAGCTTGCGGTCGTCGTTGCAACGCGGGAGGAGTCCGCATGGTGGTACGTGCGCTCGCTGGAGAAGGCCGGCACGAACCTAGACATCGCCTGCCGCGTCGTCGACCTCGGCCCGGAGGCGTCCGCCGAGTCGCTGGCTGCCCCGCTCGGGGAACTGTCCGCCGACGGGGGCGTGCACGGCATCATCCTGCAGGCGCCGCTGCCGCCAGGCGCCCGGCTACCGCAGCTAGCTCTGCAGATCGACCCGGACAAGGATGTGGACGGCGCCAGTCCGGTGTCGCTTGGACGGCTGACCGTGGGGCTGCCCGCGTTCGCCCCTGCGACGGCGCAGGCGGTGCTGCGGCTGCTGGACTTCCATGGCATCGAGCTATCGGGTCAGCGCGCTGTCGTCGTGGGCCGCTCGGCGGTCGTCGGCAAGCCCGTCGCCCAGCTGCTCCTAGCGCGCGATGCCACCGTGACCATCTGCCACTCGCGGACTCGTGACCTGGCCGAGGTAACGAGCGCGGCCGACTTGCTCGTCGTGGCGGCCGGGCGGGCTGGCCTGATTACGGCTCAGCATGTCAGGCCGGGCGCGGTCGTCATAGACGTGGGCACGAACCCGACCGCGGACGGTCGCCTCACCGGTGATGTGGATGCCGACGGGGTAGCGACGACCGCCGGCGCCCTGTCTCCAGTTCCCGGCGGCGTCGGGCCGGTGACCACGGCACAGCTCTTGCTCAACACCGTGACGACTGCCTCTGGCCGGTCGGGCGGCTAGCCGGGCTGGGTGCGGTCGGGTCGGCTGGCGCACCGCGAGCATTGAGGTCTCACTCTCGCCGGGCACGCCCCGTTCCCGTGCACTTGACGCTGGCCTCATCACGACCGAGACCAGGTCGGGTACCGCTGTCGTGGAGCGGGCGTTGTCAGCTAGCTGCTGCCTAGAGGACGTCGTGGCCGGGATGCGGCTCGTCGGGCAGCACTGTGCGCTCGGCCGGTATCGAGCCGAGCCTGCCAGCCTGGTAATCCTCGAAGGCCTGGAGCAGCTCGGCCTTGGTGTTCATCACGAAGGGGCCGTATGCCGCGACCGGCTCTCTGATCGGCTGGCCGCCGAGCACCAGGA
>JASHSO010000113.1 GCA_030038715.1 Streptosporangiaceae bacterium | reverse complement strand
GCGGGAGATCTGTGGGTGGACCGACCGGCTGCCGGCCGATCGGCGCGATAGCGGGGATGCGATCCTGCTGGACGCGGCTGTTGCCGGCGCCGAGCTGGCCGACCTGGCCGCCTTAGCGGAGGAGATGCTCAAGCGGGCCGCGCCGCCGGATGAGGATGGGGATAACGGCTTTGGCCGTCGTCGGCTGCGGCTTACCCAGCATTTCCGCGGCTGGGGCCGCCTGGAGGGTGATCTGACCCCGGCGGCTGCCGCGGCACTGCGGGCGGTGCTCGACGCGGAAGGCAAGAGGACCGGACCAGAAGACGAGCGGACCGCTGAGCAGCGCGACCACGATGCGCTCGAAGAGCTGTGCCGCCAGTTCGTGGCGGCCGGGCTGCCCGACCGGGCCGGGCAGCCCACGCGGATCGAGCTGCACATGACGCTCAGCCAGCTACTCGCGCAGCCCGAGGCCGCGGCGGCCCTAGCCGCATGGCTGGCAGCGAACGGCGCTACAGCGCCGCCCGGCGCCGACTGCGATGCGAGCATCGTTCCTGTTGTTACCGGCACCATCGAACCCGACGTGCTCGAACAGCTCGCTGCCGCGCTGGTGGGCCAGGCGGCCGGGGAGGCTGGGGCAGGCGACGGCCAGGACAGTGAGTCGCCCTCAGGCAGCTCGGCCCGCGCCAAGCGACTCCGGCCGACGCGGCGCCGTGCCCGGTTCGACACCGGCCCGATGGCCGAGCGAGCCGCCCGGTACGCCGTGATCAGCCAGGCTGTAAGGCTGCTGTCCGGGCCCGAGGGCCTGGCCGCATGGCTCCGCACCAGCCAGCTGCCAGACCTAGCCAACTCCGTCAGCCTGCCGCTCGACATCGGCAGGCCCACCGAGACCATCCCGCCGCACCTGCGCCGCGCGATCGCCCGCCGGGACCCGCACTGCCGCTTCCCCGGCTGCGACCGGCGAGTCGGCCGGTGCCAGGTCCATCACCTGGTTCCCCGCTCAAAGGGCGGGCCGACATCACTGGCTAACTGTTGTAACTTGTGCGCTTTCCACCACTTGATCGCGATCCACCGCTGGGGCTGGAAACTCGCACTGCATCCCGACGGCACAACGACAGCCACTAGTCCGGACGGGACTCGGACACTCCACAGCCATGCGCCACCTAACGCGGCCTAGCGCGGGCTCGGCGCTCAGCCTGCCATAGAATGCTAGTATTCTCGCATGGTAGCCAGTCAGCAGTTCAACGTGTACCTGCCGGCGGATCTTGTCAGGGAGGTCAAGCACGCGGCGATCGACGAGAACATGTCGCTGTCCAAACTGGTCGAGCAGGCGCTGCGGCAGTACCTGGCGACACTCACCGCACAGCAGAGGCTGCAGGAGGAGTCATGAGGGTGATGGCGATCAGGTACGTGCGCGACGTGGACAGCGCGCGCCGGTTCTACCAGGCGCTCGGCCTGACGCTGGAGTTCACCAGCCGCACACCCCGCAGCGGAGGATCGCCGGTCTGGACGGAACTAGCCGGTTCCGGGCCCGGGGCCAACCTGGCTCTGCATCACTGGGACGAGGGTCCCGCAGCGGCAGTAGAACTGTCGTTCCAAGCCGACGAACCGCTTGAGCGAGTGCTGGACAGGCTCCGGCAGAACGGTTACCAGCCAGCCACCGAGATAGTAGACGAGGCATTCGGCCGCTCGTTCACCATCCGGGATCCTGAGGGACTGCTGATCCAGGTCAACGAGAACGACTATGACCTCCAGCGCTGACGCAGCCGTGGAAGTAATTGGCCTGCGGAAAGACTTCGGCGCGACGCGAGCGCTGGACGCAGCCACATTCAACGTCGCGCGCGGTGAGATCTTCGGCCTGCTGGGACCGAACGGCGCCGGCAAGACCACCACGATGCGCATCTTGCTCACCCTCCTCAAGCCAACCGCGGGGACAGCGAGAGTAGCTGGACACGACGTCACAGGGGAGCCGGTCGCGGTGCGCGAGCGGGTGGGCTGGGTACCGCAAGAGCACACGGTCGACCCGCTGCTAACCGTCATGGAGAACATGACGTTCATGGGCGGCATGTACCACCTGAGGCCGATCGCCGCGCGTCGCCAGGCAGCCCAGCTCTTGGACCTGGCCGGCCTGGCGGGGCATGGCAACAAGATGGCGAAGGTCCTGTCCGGCGGAACGCGGCGCAAGCTCGAGCTGGCGATGAGCCTGATGCACGTGCCCGCCGTGCTCTTCCTGGACGAGCCGACGGTCGGCCTGGACATCACCGCGCGGCGCGACTTGTGGGCCTACGTCCGCCAGGTGAGCGGGCAAGGCACCACGGTCGTGCTGACCACGCACTACCTGGAGGAGGCCGATGCGCTGTGCGACCGCGTGGCGATCATCGACCGCGGCCGGATCCAGGCGACCGGTGCGCCAGGCGAGCTCAAGATCGCCTACCGGGCAAGCAGCCTGGACGAGGTGTTCCTCGCCGCGACCGGACAGGAACTAGCGGCGTGAGCACGACAAATCTGTGGCGGGAACACCGGGTGCTGCTCGGACGGTGGCTGGCCCGGCTGCGCCGCGAGCCGCTAGCGGTGCTCGCCTTGCTGGCGCAACCGATGGTGTGGCTGGTGCTGTTCGGGCACCTGTTCACGAAGATGTCGGTGCCTGGCGGAAGCTACCTGCGGTTCATGACTGCTGGCGCGGTAGTGATGACCACGTTCAACGCGTGCCTGACCGGTGGCGTGGAGTTGCTGTTCGACCGCGAGTCCGGCTTCCTGGTACGGCTGCTCGCCGCCCCCGCCAGCCGCGTGTCGCTGGTCACCAGCAGGTTCGTGTACCTGACCGCGCTCACCGGGGTGCAGGGCGTGGTCATCCTGGTCGCGGCGTGGCTGATGGGCGTGCACTACGCGTCCGGGATCGGCGGAGTGGCGGCGGGCCTGGCGGTCGGAGCACTGTTCGGCGCGGGGATCACGGCGCTGTCGGTGGCGCTCGCGTTCTCGCTGCGCAGCCACTCTCAGTTCTTCCCGCTCGTCGGCTTCGCCAGTCTGCCGCTGACGTTCGCGAGCACCGCGCTCGTGCCGCTGGCACTGATGCCGGGCTGGATGCGGGCGGTTGCGCGGCTGAATCCCATGACATACGCGGTCGACGCGCTGCGCGAGCTGATCATGACCGGCTGGCAGGTAGCACCGCTGGTCGGCACAGTCGGGGCGCTGCTCGTGTTCGACGTGTGCTGCGTGGCCACAGCCACCGCCGCCCTCCGCCACGGGATGCGATAACCCCGGCTGGTCGATGCGCAGCGAGCTAGGCCCTACTGCACGCTGCCTGCCCAACTATGCGAACATACTCTCGATCATAAGACCGAACTGTCGGTACCACTCGTTATGCTGATCGAGTAACAGAAGGCCGGAAGTCACGGAGGCAAGCGATCATGGGCTGGGACAATCCGCCGGTGCCATGGCAGGAGTTCGAGCGCCGCCTGTCCTGGGGCAAGGGAAGCCGTCAGGCCCGGGAGAGCAGTCAGCCGAGTGTGATGCAGCGGCCGGTGACCAGACTTCCGGTGGAACGGGCGGCCGGGCCAAGCTGGGCGGAGCTGCACTGCCACTCCTCTTACAGCTTCCTGGACGGCGCCTCGAGCCCCGGCGAGATGGTCCTGGAGGCGGCAGAGCGCGGCCTGTCCGCGCTGGCGATCACCGATCACGATGGCATGTACGGGGTGCCGCAGTTCGCCCAGGCAGCGGCGCGCTTGCGGGATAACGGCATCAGTCTTGGCACTGTGTTCGGCGCCGAGCTGAGCTTGGATCTAGCACCTAAGGGGACGCCGCGGGGCGGGAGCAAGCCGGGCGAGGCCGGAACCCCGCGGGCTGGTGTTCCCGACCCTGTCGGCCGGCACCTGCTTGTCCTCGCCCGCGACCCTGAGGGGTATCGGCGGCTGTGCCGGGTCATCAGCGCCGCGCAGCTGGCTGGCGGTGAGAAGGGTCTGCCCGTTTACGACGAGCCCACGCTCGCCAGCGCCCATGACGGGCACTGGGTGATCCTGACCGGCTGTCGCAAGGGCGCGGTCCCTGCCGCGCTCGCGGCGCACGGTGCCGAGGCCGCTGCGCACGAACTGGCCAGGCTGAAAGCAGCGTTCGGCAAGGAGAACGTGAAGGTCGAGCTGACGGTCGGAGACCAGCCGGCCGACGACGAGCGCAATGACGTGCTGGCCGCGCTCGCGGCGCAGGCCGGTGTGGACGTGGTGGCCACCGGGAACGTGCACTACGCCGCGCCGCAGGACGCCCGGCTGGCCCAGGCGCTGGCAGCCATCAGGGCCCGGTTCAGCCTGGCTGAGATGGACGGCTGGCTGGCCGCACCCGGCACGAGCTACCTGCGGTCCGGTGCCGAGATGGCAATGCGGCTGCGTCGTTACCCCGGCGTACTCGAGCGGACGGCGGAGCTGGCCGTCGACTGCTCGTTCGATTTCCATGTGGTAGCGCCGCGATTGCCGGACTTCCCCGTTCCGGCAGGCCATTCGGAGGCAACCTGGCTGTGCGAGCTGATCACCCGCAAGGCACCTGGCCGTTACGGCCCGCGCGAGAACGAGCAGGTCCCCGGCGCCTACGCCCAGCTAGATCGCGAGCTGGGCATCATCGTTCAGCTCGGCTTCCCCGGCTACTTCCTGATCGTGCACGACATCGTCCGGTTCTGCGAGCAGGAGCGGATCTTGTGCCAGGGCCGAGGGTC
Organism: Streptosporangiaceae bacterium; assembly: GCA_030038715.1. Classification (GTDB taxonomy): domain Bacteria; phylum Actinomycetota; class Actinomycetes; order Streptosporangiales; family Streptosporangiaceae; genus JAJYUU01. Next base: position 86 of record JASHSO010000113.1, on the reverse strand, counting down.
CGCGGCCAACTCGGCGGCTTGCTACGCGCTCGGGATCACCAGCGTCGATCCGGTGCGGCACGGGTTGCTGTTCGAGCGGTTCCTGT
>JASHSO010000112.1 GCA_030038715.1 Streptosporangiaceae bacterium | reverse complement strand
GGAGGAAGTGGTGCAGGACTCCTTCGTCGCGATGCATCGGACATGGTCCGGCCTGCGAGACACGGACAAGGCGCTGGCGTACCTCCGGCAGTCGGTGGTCAACCGCGCTCGATCGGTACTGCGACGCCGGGCAGCGGCCGACCGGAACCCGCCCAAGTTGCTGCCCGACATTCCGAGCGCCGAGTACGGCGCGATCGCACGCTTTGAGCAGTCTGCGGTGGTTGCTGCCTTGCGGACGCTGCCGGCCAGGCAGCGTGAGGTGGTTGTGCTGCGGTTCTACGCTGACATGTCCGAGGCACAGATCGCCGAGACGATGCAGATCAGCCGGGGCGCTGTGAAGAGCCACGCGGCGCGGGCCATGGCCACTCTGCGGGCGGCGCTGGCAGGTGAAGCGTGAACGGGCCCGCCGGGCGTGAGGCGGCCGCGCTGCGCAGGCTGCTGCGGGCCGCCGCTGAGCAGCACGAGCCTGCGGGCGATGCGCTGCGGCAGATCCAAGCCCGGCTCCGGCGGCCATTGCCGCTGCCGGTGGCCTGGGCGGCTTTGGCCTGGATGCGGCTGATCATGCGGATGCCGGACTGGCTGCTGGCCGCGTGCTCCTGGGTGGGCGCCGCACTGCGGCCGGCCGGGGCGCACGCTACTCATCGCTCCCGCAAGTCGTCCGCTCGGCTGCTGCACCCGATCCTGGCGGTATCGGCGGTGCTCCTCGTGGTCGGCGGCGTCTACGCCGCAATGCAGATCCCCGAGGCCTTCGCACCCTCGGGCGCAGCGGGTTCCTCCCAGACCCCTGGCAGCTCTGGTTCGGCGAGTGGACCGTCCGGTGCGGCCGGGACGCAGTCTCCCAGTTCGTCCAGCGCAGGAACGGCGACGCCCAGTCCGAGCTGTTCTACGACGCCCGCGAGTGGAACCCGGTCGACATCGCCGAAGGCCAGCCCGAGTCCGTCGCCGTCCCGCAGCTCGTCGCCGTCTGCCAGCCCGAGTCCGTCGCCGTCTGCCAGCCCGAGTTCGTCGCCGTCTGCCAGCGGCAGTTCGTCGCCGTCCGGCAGTTCGTCGCCGTCTGCCAGCCCGAGTCCGTCGCCGTCGGTTAGCCCGAGTCCGTCACCGACTCCCAGCACCAGCCCATCTCCACGCGCAAGTTCTACCCCGAAGTCGGGGAGCACTGCGCAACCGAAGGCTAGCGGGCAGGCCGAGCCCTGCCAGACCACGTCTAGCACGGGTAGCGCGGCACATAAGGCCGTAGCCGGCCCTGACGCAGTCAGTGCGGTCAAGCTAGTGAGTGAGCCAAGCAGACGCTCGCGCCACTAGGGACCCGGCCCGCAGTTCTTGCTGCCCCGGGCTCGGCCTAGGCGCGACCAGGGTCGGACTTAGTGGCTCGCCGAATGATACGTGCCGCCGACAACCCGTCCGCTAAGGACCTTCTGAATACGCTGCGCGGAAGGCTTGGACGTCTCGACCCACCAGTTCGGCCCGACGTCGCTCCAGATCTGGTCGGGGCCCGTGGTCGCGGTGTCGTGCTTGACCATCGCGTCAGTCACGTTGCCAGCGGACACCTCGATCAGCTGGTTGGGTGCGACCGCCTCACTCCTAGACCTCCATCGCCGTGGACGACCCTCACGCACATGACGTAATTTGGTCGGCTCGCAGGGCCGTCCCGGCCGCTTCAGCACTGGCGACGGCGAGTGTCAGGTCGCGCGGCAATGCGGCCGATATGCGAAAACCGACGTCCTCGCGGCCGCACTGGGGAATTTGAGCGCCCCGGCCGGGCCGGACAGCGGCCCGGCTGTACCGAGTCATCCCCCGAATCGGCCAGCTGGCCGATGGCATCGCGCCAGTCCGCGCACAGGATGGGCACCGTAACACCAAGCCGCCGCGCCGAGCCTGGTGCTGACAGCGGCGGTGCCGTCGCGCTACCAGAGCCCACAGCAACGTCCAGGAACCGAGAGGAGCACGGAAATGTCCAAGGCACAGCCCATCGACGTGCGTGACATGGCAATCGTCCAGCACGCCTTCCGCAACGCATTAAGGGCATTGCGCGCGGCTGGTCCGCGCCGAGCCAGCGCCATCACCAGCTCGGGTCACTTTACTGGCCGATCGCGGACGCTGAGGCTTTCTGCCGTTCTGGGGGTGCCGGCCGCGCTCGGCCTGCTGGCCGGGGCCGGGATCGCGCTGGCGCCGGCTGCCGCGGCAGCCCCGCCCACCTGCGCGGTGCTCAACCCGGCGACTCACACCACCTACACCAGCCTGCAGACCGCGGTCAGCCCGGGCGCCCGGCTGCTGCTGTCGGGCACTTGCACCGGGACCACCACGATCAGCGCGAACCTGACCGTGACCGGGACGGGGCGGCAGCCCACCCTGGACGGTGAGGGCGACGGCAGCGTTCTTACGATCACGGCTGGCAAGGTGACCCTCACCGGGCTGACCGTCACCGGCGGCGCCGCCGAGGCCGGCGGCGGCATCGACATCAACTACGGCGGCGCGCTGACCCTCGTCAGCACCACCGTCACCGGAAACACTGCCTATGACTTCGGCGGCGGCATCTACAACGAGGGCGCGGTGAGCCTGAGCGGCCGGGCCAGCATCAGCGGCAACACCGCCAGCGCGAGCGACGGCGGCGGCATCTACAACGAGGGCGCGGTGAGCCTGAGCGGCCAAGCCAGCATCACGGGCAACACTGCGTACGAATATGGCCTCGGCGGCGGCATCTACAACGACGAAGGCTCGGTCACCGTCGGCGGCCAGGCCAGCATCACCGGCAACACTGCCGGGGGCGGCGGCGGCGTCGGCGGCGATGGCGGCGCGGTCACCCTCGACGGCTGGGCCAGCATCGCCCGCAACACCGGACAGACCTTCGGTGGGGGCGGCATCTACACCGAAACCGGCACGGTCACCCTGGGCGGCGAGGCCAGCATCAGCGGCAACACAGCCAGCGCAAGCAACGCAGGCGACGGCGGCGGCATCATCAACTACGGCGGCGCGGTCATCCTCGGCGGCCAGGCGAGCGTGAGCCGCAACACTGCGAGCGGCGGCGGCGGCGGCGGCATTTTCACCTACGGCAACGCCTTGAGCGGCACGGTCACCGTCGATGACCAGGCCAGCATCACCCGCAACACCGCTGAGTTCGGCGGTGGTATCGATAACGACGGCGGCACGGTCACCGTCAACGACGAGGCCAGCATCACCCGCAACACCGCCGTCGGCACCGCCGGAAGCGGCGGCGGCATCTTCAACTACGGCACAGTGACGCTCACCGGCCGGGCCACGGTCAGCTTCAACACCACTGACGGGTTCGGCGGCGGCATCGACACCTTTGGCCCGGTGACTCTTACCGGCCGCGCCACGGTCACCTTCAACACGGCTGGCGGCGGGCCGGGCAGCGGCGGCGGGATCGACAATGTCGGCGGGTCGCTGACCGGGGTGGTTGCCGGATTCGGCGGCAACGTCTTCGGGAACCGGCCCGACAACATCAACTGAGGACACACCCTGACGCCGGGGGGCGGCCCGCACTGGGCGGCCCCCCGGTTACCGCTGCGGTCGTGACGATAATCCATCTAGCTGAACAGCGGAAACTTGGTGTCCAGGGGGGACTTGAATACGGAAACCGGTGAAATCTCCCCGGATCGGGGAAATCACGCCAGCCATGGTCCTGGCTGCGGCAGTCCTTCGAGCTCGTCCCAGGTTCTGTCCGGGAAGCGGATTACCCGGTCACTCACTAATTCCCCACGCCTCCGCCACCATGGGGTAGTTCATCCCCGAGTCTAAGCATCATGCGCCGCCAGATCCCGGTTCATCGCATGTCGCCCGACGAGGTGGAGACCTTGTTGTCCAAGGGATTCGACCAGTTGGAAGGCCTCGCCGTAACTGACGCCGCGACTGAGCGGATTGTCTACGCCGCTGAGGGGTTGCCGCACTTCGCGCACCTGCTTGGCCATGGATCCGGGATCCTCAATGGCTAGAAAGGCTGCGGCTGGCAAATTACAAGCCGTCTAGCTGCGGAAACTTGGTGTCCGAGGGGGGACTTGAACCCCCATGCCCTTGTGGGGCACTAGCACCTCAAGCTAGCGCGTCTGCCTATTCCGCCACCCGGACCTGCGGGGCGCCGGCCTCATGCCGGGCCGGCCTCACGATAGCAAATCCGGGTAGCTCGCGGCGACCAGGCGGCCCGGCGGCCACCGACCCGTGCGGCAGGCAGGCGGCGGCTGACCCGGCCAGCGGCGTGGGGCTGATGATGCGACGATGACCTTATGACAGACAAGCTCTCAGATCGAGACACGGGCAGGGCCGAGGGTGGCGGAGGCGGGGACAGCCCGCGGGGAACTACCGCGCAGGACGAGGTCGCAGCGGTTGCCAGCGACTTGATCAAGATCGACACCACCAATCCCGGCGATCACTCTGGCCCCGGCGAGCGGGCCGCGGCCGAGCATATGGCCGCGCTGCTGGCCGAGGCCGGCCTAGAGCCGAAGGTCTTCGAATCGCATCCCAAGCGCGCCAGCGTGGTGGCCAGGCTCCAAGGTACCGACGCGACCCGGCCCGCCCTGCTGATCCATGGCCATCTCGACGTGGTCCCGGCCGACGCCGCCGACTGGCAGGTCCATCCGTTCTCCGGCGAGGTCTCGCAGGACTGTGTCTGGGGCCGGGGTGCGGTGGACATGAAGGACATGGACGCGATCGTCCTGGCTGTGCTCAGGCAGCGGCTCGCCGAGGGGCGGCGACCCGCCCGTGACGTGGTCGTGGCGTTCGTGGCCGACGAGGAGGCGGGCGGCGTCTGGGGAGCGCGATGGCTCGTCGACAACCATCCCGAGCTGTTTGAGGGCGTGAGCGAGGCGATCGGCGAGGTCGGCGGGTTCAGTGTCACGCTCGGCGGCACGAGGCTCTACCTGATCCAGACGGCCGAAAAGGGAATGGCCTGGATGCGGCTGACGGCCCGCGGCACGGCTGGGCACGGGTCCATGCTGCAGCCCGACAACGCCGTCACCGAGGTGGCGGAGGCGATCGCAAGGCTCGGCAGGCACGAGTGGCCCGTTCGGCGGACCGAGGCGGCCTTCGCCTTCGCCGCGCGGGCGTGCGCTGCGCTGGGAGTCGAGTTCGACCCCGGCAACGTCGGGGACATACTGGGCAAGCTGGGGCCGA
>JASHSO010000111.1 GCA_030038715.1 Streptosporangiaceae bacterium | reverse complement strand
GATCGTGCCGTTGGGATTGATCTCCCACTGCTGCCGGTCGTTGCCGTTGCAGGTGGTAAATGTGATGGCAGCACCGAACTTGCCAGTCTGGGTCTGCAAGCAGAGTTTGTGGTCCACGAAGAACGCGCCGTCGAAGGCGATCTTGTCGGCCGCGCCGGTGTTACACGGCCCGAGTTCGGCTCGCACGCCGGACTTGGTGCTGTAGCCCGGATCCTCGAGGCACTGGCCGGACTTCAGGTTCTTGTAGCGCCCGTAGCTGGTAGAGGTTGCCGCCCCGCCGAAGCAGTGATTGGTGTGAGAGTTGAACAGCGGCTCGGTACTCACCGGCATGTTCGACGGCGGGTTGACGATGAACGGCGTGAGCAACGGCGCGCCGTTGGGCATGCCCTGCGTCAGTCCGTCCTCACAGTTGATGACGTCGAACTCGTTGCCGCCCTTGCCCCCGATCCAGATGTCCACGTGGTGCAGGTGCGGCCCGCCGTCGGGCCCCTTGCCCGACCAGTCTTGGTCACACTCCTGGCAGTCATCGCCCATCCTGACGTACTTCTCGATCGTCGGGTAATACAGGATCGTCCCAACCGGGAACTCATGTTTGTCACTCGCGAACGTGATCGGATGCTGGTAACTCCCGGTGCCACCAGCGCAGCCCGAGTACGCGGTAGCGCACCCCGGCGGAGTGTTGTCGTACCAGCCGTAATAGGTCGCGTAGACCTCTACCGCCTTCGGCTGCTTCGCGGCGACGGCGCTCGGATGGGCGGCTGAGGGGCTGGCACCGCTGGGAGCGCTAGCCGCAGCCAGCCCGATTGCCGATAGGGCGGTGACACCTGCCACGATCCAGACGCGGGCGAAGGACCTCATCCTGGACACCTCCGAAGCTGGCGACGCGCCAGATGAAAGACCCGAGAGAAGCTAGTTAGGAAAGTTACCTAATTAGGCATGGAGTCCGCAAGAGGTCAGGCCGGATCCCGGTGGACCGTAACGAAAGCGGTACCCGCCGAGGCCCGCTGGGGCGTGGTTCATGCACCCGTTGGCTTGCGGGTTGCCGAAGGGGGCTAGCCGAGACCGCAGGCGTCGTTGATGTCGTCGCGGCTGGCGAGCTTTACCCGGGCACCGCGGCCGAGCCGCGCCGCGAGGTCCTTCTCGGCGGTCTCGATCTTCAGCCAGTCCGCGTAGCTGACGTGCCGGATGCCGCGCTCGGCAAGCACCGGGTGCAGCGGGGACTCACCCTGCCCGGCCGCCTCCGGCATCCGCAGCAGGCCGGCTCTGGGGACCTGAACGTCGCCGGGAGCCGGCCCGCCGGCCAGGTCTGCCAGCAGCGACCTGACGGTTTCGGCAGCGTCGGACTTGTTGGTACCGATCACACCGGTCGGCCCGCGCTTGAGCCAGCCGGCCACGTACTCTCCGGGCAGCGCCTGGCCGTCGGGACCGAGCACCCGGCCGGCCTCGTTCGGGACTGTGTAGGACTGCTCGTCGAAGGGCACGCCGAGGAGCGGCACGCTTTGGTATCCCACCGAGCGCAGCACCATCTGGACGCTGAGCGTCTCGGTCTCGCCTGTTCCCCTGAGCTTCCCTGACTCGTCCAGCCTGGTGCGTTCGACAGTCAGCCCGGTGACCCCGTTCCCGCCATGTATTTCAACTGGCCTGAGCCAGAAGCGAACGGTCAGTCGTCGGCCCGCGCCGGCCGGCGTCCTACCTGCCCAATCGGAGATCACCTGATAGTTGCCGCGCACGTGCCGGTCGGACTGGGCGAGGCGGGCGCTCTCCCCCGTCGCGTCGAACGCATCCAAGTCCGCTTCACCGTCGCCGACGACCACGTCAACACCTTCGAGCTCGCCAAGCTCGCGCAGTTCCTTGGTCGTGAACTTGGCCTGCGCCGGGCCGCGCCGGCCAATCATGTGGACCTCGCGGACCTTGCTGGCCGCCAGCGCCTCGAGCACGGGCTGTGAGACGTCGGTCTCGCGCAGCTCGTCGGGGTTGCGGGCCAGGATCCGGGCCACGTCGACGGCCACGTTCCCGACGCCGATCACCGCGACCGACTCGGCGTCCAAGGTGAACGCTGTCGGGTCTACGTCGGGGTGACCGCAGTACCAGTTGACGAAGTCGGTGGCCGCCACGCTGCCCGGCAGGTCCTCGCCCGGGATGCCCAGGTGCCGGTCGCGCATCGCGCCGGTCGCGTAGACGATGCCGTCGTAGGCGGCGAGCAGGTCGTCGCGGGTCACGTCGTCACCGAGGTGCACGCCACCGATGAAGTGCACGCCCTCGTGCTCGAGTACGTTCCGCAGGTAGTCGGCGATCGACTTGATCGACTTGTGGTCGGGGGCCACGCCGTACCGCACCAGGCCGTACGGCGTGGGGAGCCGGTCAAGCACATCGACCCAAATGGCACGCGGCGGGTCGAGGGCCGCTGCCTGCTTGATCAGGGCCTCGGCCGTGTACAGGCCGGCCGGCCCCGAGCCCACCACGGCTACCTGGAGGTTCTGCATAGCTCTAGATTCTGCCCTGCCCGCGCCAGTGTCGCGTCCGCCGCCTGCTTGTCTGGCTGGACCGCGCCACGTTCGGCTCGTCAGGCCTGCTGCTCGTGTTCCAGCTCGGGTGTACGGCGGGCGACGATCTCGGTGATGACCAGGGCGAGCTGCTGCGGGGCGAGGCCGTAGCGTTCGAGCAGGGCGGCCCGCTCGCCGTGTTCCAGGAATTCCTGCGGCAGGCCGAAGGTCCGGACCGGCGTGTCGACGTCGTTGTCGCGCAGCAGCCTGGCCACCGCGTCGCCGAAGCCGCCCGCCCTGCCGTTGTCTTCGACGGTCGCCACCAGGCCGTGCTGCCGGGCCGCGTCGAGCAGCGCCTCGTCGAGCGGCTTGACCCAGCGCGGGTCCAGCACCGTGACGCCGATCCCGTGGTCGGCCAGCCGGTCCGCGGTTTCGGCGCAGACTCCGGCCATCGGTCCGGCGCCGAGCAGCAGCACGTCGCGCCGGGCCGGGTCGGCGGGCATCCGCAGCACATCCATGGCACCGAGCTTGCCCACCGCGGCGATGTCCGGGCCGGAAAGGCGGCCCGGGAAGCGCAGCGCTGTCGGGCCGTCGTCGATCGCGACCGCCTCGGCCAGCAATTCGCGTAGGCGAGCAGCGTCCCTTGGCACGGCGACGCGCAGACCGGGCACGACCTGCAGGATCGAGCCGTCCCACATGCCGTGGTGACTCGCCCCGTCGGGCCCGGTGACCCCGGCCCGGTCCAGCACGAAGGTGACCGGGAGCCGATGTAGGGCGA
>JASHSO010000110.1 GCA_030038715.1 Streptosporangiaceae bacterium | reverse complement strand
ACGCGCGCAGGATGTTGTCCCCGCTCGGCAGGTAGCTACGGCCAGCGGCAATCTCGGTCCGGAGGAACTCGCCGAGTTCGGTGATCTTCGGCTCGACTGGCCGCAGGGCCTCGGCCCAGTCCGGGGCTACCAGTTCGCTGAGTGGGCGTGCTGCCATGCCAGCCCACTGTAGGGCAGCGTGGCGGCGCGGTGTCGGGCAATCGATCCGCAGCCGGTCCGGGCGCTGCTGACGGATAGGACGCTGTCTATGTAGTAATATGTCAAACATGGCACGGCAGTCGAGCACGCAAGCGGAGCCGATGCGCCGCAAGGTAGGCATGCGTGAGCTGAGCCAGCACACAGCCAAGGTGCTGGCACTGGTCCGTAACGGCGAGACAGTGGATGTCACCGACCGGGGCAGCACGGTGGCCAGGATCGTTCCCGCCGCGGACGATCGCTACCGGCAGCTCGTCTCTGCTGGCATCATCAGGCCCGCGAAGGAGCTGTTCGACGTCGCCGACCTTCCCGAGCCGCGCCCGGCTGCTGGCGGGCTCACTACGGACGCGGCGCTCGCTGAGCTTCGCGGTTCGTACTGACGGTGACGCTCATCTACGCCGACACCTCGGCGGTGGCGAAGCTCTTCGTCACCGAGAAGGAGTCTGCGGCGCTGCGAGACTGGCTGGCTGGCCAGCGTGGCGCGAGCCTGATCTCGTCGGAGTTGCTGCACGTAGAACTGCGCAGGCTACTTGCTATGGTCCAGCCCGATGCGATGAGCGACGCGGACAGGTTCCTGGACGCCAAGGTCGACCTGGTCGAGGTCACCCGCCCGGTGCTGACGCTCGCCGAGCGCATGCCGCCGCCGAGGATGCGCACGCTGGCCGCCATCCACCTGGCCACCGCGTTCGACCTCGGTGAGACGCTCGACGTCCTGGTCAGCTACGACAAGGCGGTGCTGGATTCCGCGCGGAACGCGGGGCTTGGGACCGCGTCGCCGAGCGCGTAACCAGGCCGGCTACTCCGATGTCACGGGACACCGTGCTGTTCGCCAGCTACAACACGCTGGACCTGTTCGCGGACTCCTCGGCCGCCGGGCGCGAGCGCTATGGGTTTGTCACTGAGGTCATTGCCGGACTCGGCTGCGACGTGCTCGCCGTGCAGGAAATCCGCGCCGCCCGGCCGAAGACCGCCGTGTCGAGGCTGCGCGAACTCGCCGACGACGTGGGAATGGCGTGCACAGTGCCTGGCGCTCGAGGGGCCCCTGGCCGCGTTGCGCTGGCCACCGGGAGCCGGGGCTACCACTGCGGCATCATGTGGCGCCCGGGGATCGAGCCGGTTCCTGGCTCGCTGCGCGAAGCTGGTGCGGGACGGTTCTGGCACGGCGCGGCCTGGCTGACGCTGGACGTGGGCGTGCGGGTGCGGCACGCGGTGTTCCACGCGACCCCGTTCGGCCGCGGGCTGCGTGCTCAGGAGAACGAGCTGCTCGTCGCCATGCTCTCGGCCGGGCCCGACGGCGGCCTGCCGCTGCTGATCGGCGCCGACTGGAACGGCGAATCGGCCGACAGGATCCGCGACGAGGTGACCGGCGCGCTGGTGCTGTACGAGCCGGGCGACCCGTTCGCGGCCGCGCCGTGGTTCGACGAACTGGTGCACCAGTGCGAGTGGGACTTCGATGAGCGCGGGTCGCGGCGGCACTGGGCCGACCGGCGGGCAGGAGACGTGCTGCAGCACGCCGGTCTGCTTGATGCCGCTGCCGTGCTGCGCGCACCGTGGCAGCCGACCACGGGTCACTTCGCCGGCGACGCCTACGGCGAGCGCGAGATACGGCGCCGGATCGACGCGATCCGGGTTAACCGGCAGATGCTCCCCGCGCTGCGCCGCTACTGCGCGACTGACACCGAGCGGGCCCAGCTGGCATCGGACCACTTGCCGGTGAGCCTGGAGTACGCGCCGGCGGGCATCGAGCAGACCTGACGTTGGGCAAGCGGCGGTGTCGGCCGCTACGCCTGCCGTGGGCAAGCGGCGGTGTCGGCGGCTACGCCTGCCTGCCTGGTGCCTGCCCCAGCGCGCGGGCCGTTCGCCAGGTGCCGGTCCGGGATGCGATGTAGTTGTCGTAGTCGGCCGGGGTCTGCTGGTCGGACAGCAGCGGGGCGGTGCGCAGCTGCTCGTCGGGGACGGGGAGGTCGGCAACTTGCTGCGCGTGCAACTGCTGCAGGTGGGAGACCTGGCCTACTGCCGGGTTGGCGCCCGACGCGGTGGGCGCGACGACGCCGGCCAGCGGGTCGTCGGTGCGGGGCGTCGTCAGCGTCAGCACGTTGCCGAGGTCCGGGGCTGCGGCGTCGCGCGCGGTGAGCGCCGGGAGCCCCCAGCGCAGCTCGATGGTCTTGAGCACGGAGGTGTGGTCGATAGGCATGGTTCCGGCCGATACCCGGAAGATCGTGCCCGCCGGGATCAGCGGCGACACCAGGACGGCCGGCACCCGGACGCCGAACCGGGTGAAGTCGAACCCATACTCGCCCACGCTGCTGTCCGGCGGCGTTGCCCCGCCAGGCGGCGGAACGTGGTCGTAGCAGCCCCCGTGCTCGTCGTAGGTGATGATCAGCAGCGTCTGACTCCAGCCAGGCCCGCCGTGCAGCGCCTGGTACACCTGCTGAATCAGCACCTCGCCCAGCGCGACGTCGTAGTTGGGGTGCTGGCTGTTGCCGGCCGATCCCCAGCTCGGCTCGAGAAACGAGTAGGCGGCAAGGGTCCCGGCCGCGGCGTCGGCCTGGAAGTCGGGGAACTTGCCGAAGCAGGTTTCCGGCGCGTCGACGGTGTCCGGGTAGTTTCCGCGGGTCAGCGGCTCGGCGTCGTAACCGTAGATCTTCCAGCTCACGTTGTGGGCGGTCATCAGGCCGAAGATGCTTTGCACAGTGTAGGAGGAAGTGCTGTCGTTCATGTGGCCCTGGCTGGTGGCCGCGCAGGCGAACGCGCGGTTCGGGAACGTCTCGGTGGGGACCGAGCTGAACCAGTGATCGCAAACGGCGAACCCGCGGGCCAGGCCCGACAGCACCGGCAGCGCCTGCGGCGGGAACATGCCCATGATGTCGGACGCGGCCGTTCCCGTCTCGATGCCCTGGTCCGTGCGTTGGTCATAGGTGATCGCGGCGTCGTAGTTCGCCACGAATCCGCTGTTGGTGGCCACCGGCGGCACAGGCGCACTGCCGCTGCCGAATAGCTGGGAATTGGTGTTGGCGTATCCCTCGCCGGGATCGGCGCCGGGCATGAAGTATGCGCCAGGGCTAGTCGTGTCGATCTTGTACACGGTCACCGGGTTGCCGCTGGTGTCCTTGTTCGACTCCGTGCCTGCTAGCCCTTCGAATGGCTGCCCGTTCGGTCCGACCTTTCCCTCGTAGAGAAAGCCCAGCATGTGATCGAAGGAGCGGTTCTCCAGCATGAGCTGCACGATGTGCTGGATTGACGAAAGCTGATTGTCTGCCATGGCCACATGGTCGCCGCTTTTCCGGGCGTCGCCCAGCTAAACCGCGCAAGCCGTGGATCAGCCTGTTCCCGCCATGGCTGGGACAGGCTCGCGTGGCCGCTCCCGGAGCACCATCGCGACCTCGCGGGCCCACCGCCGCAGCGCTCCCGCTGTCCCGGTCGGCTCAGATCGGTCGATCGCCAGGCCCGGCGCCGGCACAACAGCACCTAGTTCGAGAAGCAGTGGGCCCAGGTAGCGGTCCACCGCCGCGGCGTCCCGCGGCGAGTCGACCACAAGCAGCGGCAGGGCCGCCGCGCCTCGCATGGCGCCGGTCGGCAGCCGGTCGACGAAGACCTTGAGCAGGCCGCTGTAGGTTCCCTTGATCGCCGGGCTGGCGACCAGGATTAGGTCCGCCGTCAGGACCTGCTCGACGGCGTCCTCGACGGCGGCCGAAGGCTCCGGCAGGAGCAGCCGCCTAGACAGCACGGACAAGTCGACAAGCTGGTAGCCGCCGTTCAGCCGGGTCGCGTCGGCCAGGGCTTCGGCGGCGGCCGTCGCTACAGCGAGGGTGGTGGACGGGCATTGCGGGCTCGCGGCGATGACCGTGAAGCTCACTGAGATCCTCCTGCGATGGACGGCCTAGGCCGGTCCCGGGGCACCGGACGGCCGTCTCGGGCACCCTCGCGACCGGCTCAAGCTAGTTGAGGTTGGCAGGCCCGGCCAGGTCCCTGGGCACGCCGACGGTACCGTGCCCGAGCGACCCGGCCAGGTCCCCGTGCAACTCGGGCAGCACTCGATGGCCGCACGTGCAGGCGAGGCCGGCGTCGGTGGGCCGAGGCTGACTGGTCACGAGGCCCATAGTGTACCGCATTCCCTATGAAGTCAATTATTAATCTAGGTTTAGCACGTGCCGGGCGCCCGGTCACTCAGCTACTTCCGGTCTGAGCATGGTCGGCCGGGGCGGTCCGGTGGCGGGAAAATTACCCCAGATTGATGTGAACTGGGCAGTCGGACGCGGTTGCTGGGTGCGGACGGGTAAACTGCGGGTCCGGCGACGGCGAGGTTGTGCGTGGCGGAGGTGGAGATGGCGCTCGGGGAACGCGCGCCCGCGGGGCATCCTGTCGAATTGCCCGAGCCCTGGCGATCAGCCAACCTGACCGTGGTGCTGCCGACCTATAACGAGGCCGCCAACCTGCCGGTAATCGTCGCGGAGTTGTTCGCGCTCCCGCTGCCTGGGCTGCGGATACTAGTGGCCGACGACAACTCTCCTGACGGCACCGGGAAGATCGCCGACGAGCTGGCCGAGAGCCATGGTTCGGACCGGATGAAGGTAGCGCACCGGCCCGGCAAGCAGGGACTTGGCCGGGCGTATGTCGACGGGATGACCCAGGCGATGGCGGCGGGCGCCGAGTACGTAGTCCAGATGGACAGCGACCTGTCGCACCGGCCGCAGTATCTGCCTCAGATGCTGGGAGCGTTGCTGGCCACGGAGGCCGACGTGGTGATCGGGTCCCGTTACGTGTGCGGGGCAAGCCTGGCCAGCGAATGGGCATGGCATCGCAAGGCGTTGTCGGCGTGCGCGAACATGTACGTGCGCGGGCTGCTTCGGCTGGGAGTGCGGGACGTGACGGCGGGCTTCAAGCTCTGGCGAGCCTCCGCGCTGACCGCGATCGACGTGGGCAGCATCCGCAGCAACGGATACAGCTTCCAGGTCGAGATGAACTACCGGGCCGTCCAGCACGGCCTGAAGATCGTCGAGCTGCCGATCCACTTCGAAGAGCGCCGCGAGGGCGAGAGCAAGATGAGCCTGAAGGTGCAGCTGGAGTCGGCGCTGATGCCCCTGTCGCTGCGGCGACGGGCCCGGTAGGCCGTCCTTCCTCGGCTACCGGGCCCGCCGCTAGATCGCCCTGGACCTGCTCAGGCCGCTACGGGAGTGCGTGCGGCCGCCGGCTCCAGGGCCAGCTCCAGCACCTGGCGCACGTCGCTGACCGGGTGAATGTCGAGCGCCGACCGGACGTTGTCGGGTACGTCCTCCAGGTCCGGCTCGTTCCGCTGCGGGATCAGTACCGTGGTGATGCCGAACCGGTGTGCCGCCAGCAGCTTCTGCTTCAGCCCGCCGATCGGCAGCACCCGGCCGGTGAGCGAGACCTCGCCGGTCATCGCGACGTCGGACCTGACCAGCCGGCCAGAGAGTAGCGACGCCAGCGCGGTGGTCATCGTGATGCCCGCGCTCGGGCCGTCCTTGGGCACTGCCCCGGCAGGCACGTGGACGTGCACGCCGCGGTCCTTCAGGTCCCCGACCGGCAGCTCGAGTTCGGCGCCGTGCGAACGCAAGTAGGACAGCGCGATCTGGGCCGACTCCTTCATGACGTCACCAAGCTGACCGGTCAGCGTGACGCCAGTGGTGCCGGTTTCCGGGTCTGCCAGCGAAGCCTCGATGAACAGCACGTCGCCGCCGGTCCCGGTGACCGCGAGTCCCGTCGCCACCCCAGGCACCGCGGTGCGCTCGGCCGACTCTGGCGTGTGCCGGGGTTGACCGAGGTAGCCGGCCAGGTTATCGGCGTCCACCGTGACCGGCATGGCCGCGCTGCCGGACTCGGCCTTCGCCGCGATCTTGCGCAGCACTTGCGCGATGGACCGCTCCAGGTTACGCACGCCTGCCTCGCGGGTGTACTCGCTGGCGAGCCTGCGCAGCGCGGCATCGGTCAGGGTCACGTCAGAGGCGTCCAGGCCGGCTCGGTCGAGCTGCCGCGGCAGCAGGTGACCGCGCGCGATAGTGACCTTCTCGTCCTCGGTGTAGCCATCCAGCGTGATCAGCTCCATCCTGTCCAGCAGCGGTGCCGGGATGGCGTCAGCCACGTTCGCGGTGGCAATGAACAGCACATCGGACAGGTCGAGCTCGACCTCCAGGTAGTGGTCACGGAAGGTGTGGTTCTGCGCCGGGTCCAGCACCTCCAGCAGCGCCGCCGTCGGGTCCCCGCGGTAGTCCGCGCCCAGCTTGTCGACCTCGTCGAGCAGGATCACCGGGTTCATGGAGCCGGCCTCGGTGATGGCCCGGACGATCCGGCCCGGCAGTGCGCCCACGTAAGTGCGCCGGTGGCCGCGGATCTCGGCCTCGTCCCGCACGCCGCCCAGGGCCACCCTGGCGAACTTGCGGCCCATCGCCCGTGCTACCGACTCGCCGAGGCTCGTCTTGCCGACACCGGGCGGGCCGGCCAGGGCCAGCACCGCCCCGCTGCGCCGTCCGCCGACCAGCTGCAGACCGCGATCGG
>JASHSO010000109.1 GCA_030038715.1 Streptosporangiaceae bacterium | reverse complement strand
CCCATCCTGGCCGGCAGCGTGCTATCCGGGGTCGGTGCCTACCTGTCGGTCAGGTATCAGGTCCGGTACTTCAGGACTAGGACGCTGACGCCATTCGCCGTCTACTGCGTCGTCTTCGGGCTGGCCAGCATCGTCTACCTGCAGCTTCGGTGAGTTGCAGTCAGGCCATCGCGCCCAGCGGGACCGCTCAGCCACTTGACCTGCGCAGCCCAAGTCCGGCGATCGCTACCGAGTTGACGTAGCCCTAGATACCGTCGCTGACGTCCGGGCTGGACACGGAACAGTCCAGTTTGAGTATTATTCGCATTATGCCTGATACGATGGCCACTTTGTCGGCTGCGATTCTCCGGATGGTGGCCGAGGTTGGATATGCCACGTTGACCTGGCTCGACAGCGGCCCGGTGTCTGCCGCAGCCGAGCTTGACCAGCACGTCGCCGCGATCCGAGCCGATCTTTCACGGTGCCAGCACCGCCCGGCCAAGCGGCCAGCCGTGGGCGGCCTTACGTGCCCTGATGTGCCCTTCGCCGGTACCGCCCTGCGTACCGAGGCGACAGTGCCAGTGCCGCTTCTGCTGCACTATGCATGCGGCTTCATGGAGGCAGCGGTCCGGGGCGACTGGTGGCCCGGCGACATCGCGAACGGCTCGATCGACTGGGAATGCATGCGACTCGCCGCCCTATGCAAGCTGATCAGCCAGGCAGAGGCCGCTGAGGAGATGCACCCGGACCTGAGCAATTTCGCCTGACGGCCGACCGGCGCACTGGCCCGGAGGCGGCTACTCGGTGCGGGACCGCCGCGCGCGAAGACGACCCCGTTCCTTTGCGTCAAGCACCACCTTGCGCAGACGCACAGCGATGGGAGTCACCTCAACGCACTCGTCGTCCGCGCAGAACTCCAGCGCCTGCTCCAGGCTCAGCAGTCGCGGCGGGATCAGCCGCTCCAACTCCTCAGCCGTCGACTGGCGCACGTTGGTCAGCTTCCGCTCCTTGGCAATGTTCACGTCCATGTCGTCTGACCTGGAGTTCTCGCCGACGATCATTCCCTCGTAGACCTCAGTGCCGGGCCCCACGAACAGGCTGCCACGCTCTTGCAGGGAGAACATGGCGTACGTGGTGGCGGTACCGGTCCGGTCAGCCACCAGAGAGCCCGTCGCTCTGGTACGCATCGGGCCGGCCCATGGCTCGAAGCCCTCGAACACGTGGTGGGCGATGCCGGTGCCGCGAGTCTCGGTCAGGAACTGGGTGCGGAAACCGATCAGGCCGCGGGCAGGCACGGTGAAGTCGAGCCGCACCCAGCCGGTGCCGTGGTTCGACATGCTGTCCATCCGCCCCTTGCGCGCCGCCAACAGCGAGGTGACCGTGCCGAGGTAATCCTCGGGGCAATCCACGGTCAGCCGTTCGGTCGGCTCATACAGCTTCCCGTCCACCTGGCGGGTCACTACCTGCGGACGCCCGACCGTCAGCTCGAATCCTTCCCGGCGCATGATCTCTACCAGCACGGCAAGCGCTAGCTCGCCCCTGCCCTGGACCTCCCACGTGTCCGGGCGGTCGGTAGGCGTGACCACCAGCGATACGTTGCCAACCAGCTCACGGTCCAGCCTGTCTTTGACCATCCGGGCAGTGACCTTGGCTCCCTTCGCCCTGCCGACCAGCGGCGAGGTGTTGACGCCGATCGTCATAGAGATGGCGGGCTCGTCGACGGTGATCAGCGGCAGTGGCAGCGGGTCATCGGGGTCGGCGAGCGTCTCGCCGATCATGATGTCGCTGATGCCCGCGACCGCGATAATGTCTCCGGGTCCCGCCGACTGCGCCGGCACGCGGTCCAGCGCCTCGGTACGGAACAGCTCGGTGATCTTCACCCGCTCGATCGAGCCGTCCCGGCGGCACCACGCGGCCTGCTGACCCTTGACGATCTCACCGCTGTATACGCGGCACAGCGCGATCCGACCCAGGTAGGACGAGGCATCGAGGTTGGTGACGTGGGCGCGCAGCGGCGCCGCAGGGTCATAGGCCGGCGCGGGAACAGTATCCCGGAGAACGCCGAACAAGGGCTCCAGGTCGGGCGAGTCCGGCATCGCGCCGTCTTCCGGCCGACTCAGCGAGGCGCGGCCCGCCCGAGCTGAGGCGTACACGATCGGGAACTCGATCTGCTCCTCGCTGGCATCCAGGTCCATGAACAGCTCGTAGCAGGCGTCTACCACCTCGGCGATCCGCGCGTCGGGCCGGTCCACCTTGTTGATCACGACGACCACGGGCAGTTTCGCCGCAAGCGTCTTGCGGAGCACGAACCGGGTCTGCGGCAACGGGCCCTCGCTCGCGTCAACGAGCAGAAGGACGCCGTCCACCATGGAAAGCCCGCGTTCCACCTCGCCGCCGAAGTCGGCATGCCCGGGCGTGTCGATGATGTTGATCGTCAACCCGCCGTGGCGGACGGCGGTGTTCTTGGCCAGGATCGTGATGCCCTTTTCCCGTTCCAGGTCACCGGAGTCCATCACCCTTTCCGCCACCTGAGCGCCTGCCCGGAACGCGCCCGACTGCCACAGCATGGCATCGACCAGGGTGGTCTTTCCATGATCGACGTGCGCGACGATGGCCACGTTCCGCAGGTCGTCGCGGGTGGCGAGGTTCATCGTCGGCATGGCGAAACGGCTCCGGATTTTCGAGGGAACGCCGGTCGACGGCGTACAGTCATTCTAGCCGT
>JASHSO010000108.1 GCA_030038715.1 Streptosporangiaceae bacterium | reverse complement strand
CGGCACTGGCGGCAGCCCAGCAGGCCGCGGCCAGCCAGCAAAGCCAGACGCCGTCGGCCTCGCAGGCACCGGCAGAATCCCCGAGTCCGACGCCGACGGTCTCCGGGACGCCGCAGCAGATCGCGGCGGCGATGCTGGCCTCCTTTGGCTGGTCTAGCAGCCAGTTCTCGTGCCTGGATTCGCTGTGGAACGAAGAGAGCGGCTGGAGTGTCACTGCGGAGAACCCCAGCTCCGGGGCCTACGGCATTCCTCAGGCGCTGCCTGGCTCCAGGATGGCGAGCGCCGGGCCTGACTGGCAGAGCGACGCGACCACCCAGATCAAGTGGGGCCTGGAGTACATCCAGTCGACCTACGGCTCGCCGTGCGCCGCGTGGTCGCACGAGGAAGCCGACGGCTGGTATTGAGGCAGGCGCCGATACCGGGCTCTGGCGGGCACGCCGCCCGCCAGACTTAGCTGGCCGGCAGCGGCCTGAAGGTCTCCAGCGCGGTGTCGAACACGGCCCGAGCGGCCGGGAACACGGCCGTCGGCGCCCACACCGAGAGCGCGAAGGGCTGGTCACCCGACTTGGTCGGCAGCGTCACCAGCACCACGAGTTCGGTGATGCGAGCTCCCGAAGCCTTGAGCCAGCTAAATTTCAGTTCCGCGGCGACGGCGGCCCGGTAGCCCACGGACTTGAAGGCGATAGCCGCTAGCGCCAGCAGCCGGTACCCGTTGTGGCTGGCAGCGGCCTCCGCCTGCAGGTACTGGGCCTGCGCCAACGGCTTCGGGTAGGCCCACTGCGAGAGGTCAACAACGATGTGGAACCTGCGCACTGGCGCGTTGAGATGCACGACGGGAACGCTGACTGCCTGCGTCCATGCATCGGGAACTGCGATCTTGAAGCCCGCCACAGCGCCCAACTCAGCCGCGGTGAACAGGTGCCATCGGTAGCCGGCTGGCAGCACTTGCCCGGCCGGGCTGGGGATGGGGCCCGGGTCCGGGCCCGGCGAGTTGCCCGGCGCAGGGCTTACGGACGCCGAAGGTCTCGGCCTTGGCACCGGCGATGCGCCGGTGCTGGGCTTGACCGACGTGCTGGCGCCGGGCTTGCCGGTTGCCTTGGGGTGGCTAACGACACCGGGAGCCGCGCTCGGAGTGCCGGCGTGGTCGGGGCGCTTGGGTCCGCTCGTGCCCACGCGGGCAGCGACAGCACTCGCAGCAGGGGAACGGGCTGCGCCAGCCGGGCCGGCACCCGCCGCCCGATGCGTGCTCGGGCTGGTGCCGGCCAGGGCCCACCCGACGAGGGCCGCAACGGTCAGCACAGTGACGCCCGCGGCCACCGCAAGCCGCGATCGCCGGGATGAGCCAGCGACGGCAGCCGGGCTCCCGCCGGTACCCTTCTCGCTCGACCCGGCCCGGAGGGCCGTGCTCTGCTCGCCCGGTCCGGCCTGGGGCTGGGCCACGGTACTGATCGCGTCCGGCCCGGGTGCTGGCTGGCCGCTCGCGGCGTCCCAGCCTGCGGCCGTCGCCGCGGCGGTAAGCATTCTCGCCGCCGCAGCCGCGTCCGGCCTGGCTGCCGGGTCCCTGCTGAGCAGGGCGTCGATGGCAGGGCCTAGCGGACCGGCCGAACGTGCAGGCGGCGGGTCCTCGGTGGCCACCCCAGCGGTGATCACTGACGAGCCGCCCTCCCGGTCGAACGGGCCGTGCCCCTCGACTGCCGTGTACAGCGTGGCGCCGAGCGACCACAGGTCGGCCGCCGGTGTCGCGGGCCCTCCGCGCACCCGCTCGGGCGGGGTGAAACCTGGCGTCCCGCTGACCAGGCCGACCACAGTGCGGCTCGGGTCCGCTGCGAAAACCGCAATGCCGAAGTCGGTCAGCACCGCCCTGCCATCGGAGGTGACCAGCACGTTGCTCGGCTTGACGTCCCTGTGCAGCACTCCGGCGGAGTGAGCTGCCGCCAGCGCGCTCACCAGGCTCGCGCCGAGTTCGGCGGCCCGCTCCGGCGGCAGGGGCCCGTCCTCGGCGATGATGCGGTCCAGCGAGCGCGCGTGGACCAGTTCCATCACGATCCACGGGACGCCGTCCTCGGTGACGATGTCGAAGACCCGCACCACGTTCGGGTGGCTGAGCCGCGCGGCCGTCCGGGCCTCGCGCAGCGTCCGCTGATATGCGCCTTCCGCATCCGGCTCGTCGGCATGCGCGGCGACCTGGACTTCTTTGACTGCTACGTCGCGCGCGAGCAGCTCGTCATGACCGCGCCAGACCGTTCCCATGGCTCCGCGGCCGATGGGGTTATGCAGGCGATACCGGCCGGCAATGAGCCTGCCGGTGCTTGGGACAGGATGCATGGTACGACCCGGGACGGTGAGAGTGGACCGATGACTCCGCTAGCGTCCGGCAGGCCGGATTCGTTACTGGTGCGGCCTAGCCATCCTCGTTACGTCGAGCGCGTCGTCCAGTTGCTCCATCGTGATCTCACCGCTGGCCACGTGCCCGCGTGCGACCACGACCTCCCTGATGGTCGCTCCGGTCTCCAGTGCCTCGTGCGCGACCGCGGCAGCCGCCTCGTAACCGATGTACCGGTTCAGCGCGGTGACAATCGCCGGGGATGACTCTGCGTTACGCCGAAGCCGCTCGGCGTTGGCCGTGATTCCGCTCACGCACAGGTCTGCGAGCGAGTTCGCCGCATGCGCCAGCAGGATCAGGGAGGCCAGCAGGTTCCTCGCCATCACCGGCATCATGACGTTCAGCTCGAAGTTGCCTGCCGCGCCGCCGAAGGCGACCGCCGCATCGTTGCCTATGACCTGAGTGGCGACCTGGCAGACTGCCTCGCAGATCACCGGGTTGACCTTGCCCGGCATGATCGAAGATCCCGGCTGCAGGTCCGGAACCCTGATCTCGGCGAGGCCGGCATGAGGACCTGAGTTCATCAGCCGCAAGTCGTTGCAGATCTTGTACAGGCTCACCGCGATGGTCCGCGTCACGCCGCTGGCCGCCACCAGCGCATCACGCCCGCCTGCTGCCTCGAGATGGTTGCGTGCCTCGGTCAGCGGCAGGCCCACGTCGGTCGCCAGCCGGCCGATGACGGCCGCGGCGAATCGGGGCGGCGCGTTCAGGCCGGTGCCGACCGCCGTTCCGCCGAGCGGCAGCTCCCCGACGTCGGGTACGACGGCCGTCGCCCGCTCGGCATCGTGCCTGACCGCGGCCGCGTAGCCGCCGAACTCCTGGCCCAGTGTCACCGGCGTGGCATCCATCAGGTGCGTCCGGCCGCTCTTGACCACCTCCGCGAACTCGAAAGCCTTCTCCTCCAGGGCACTGGCCAGGTGGTCGAGCGCGGGCAACAGCGAGTACACGATCAGCCGGGCGGCAGCCAGGTGGACAGCCGACGGGAACACGTCGTTGGACGACTGGGAGGCGTTTACATGGTCGTTCGGGTGCACGGGCCGGCCCAGGGCCCGCGCGGCCAATGTGGCGATGACCTCGTTGGCGTTCATGTTCGACGAGGTGCCCGAGCCGGTCTGGAACACGTCGACCGGGAACTGGTCGTCATGGTGGCCCCGCGCCACCTCGGCCGCCGCGTCGTGGATGGCCTCCGCCATGTCGGCTGGCAGCACTCCGAGCTCGCCGTTGACCACTGCGGCCGCGCCCTTCATCGATGCCAGCGCGCCGATCAGGTCACGGGACAGGTGCTCGCCGGAGATCTGGAAGTTCTGCACGGCCCGCTGCGTCTGCGCTCCCCACAGCGCCTCCGCCGGCACCGCGACCTCGCCCATCGAGTCGTGCTCGATGCGATGCCCATCACGCTCGCTCATCATGGGTCTCAGCTCGGCCCGGACTCGATCGTCAGCAGCGGCTGGCCGGGTGCGGGCTCGCCGAAGAAGTCGTTGCCCTTGTCGTCGACGACGATGAACGCGGGGA
>JASHSO010000107.1 GCA_030038715.1 Streptosporangiaceae bacterium | reverse complement strand
TTCGTGATAGGACATGAAGCGCCTGGAGTGCAGGAACGTCCCGTTACAGGACCGGGCAACCAGGTCGTCCCAGTCGGCGGCATGGCCGGGTCCGGAGCCGAGCGCCACCGGGACGGCGGTGGTCTGCGCGACAGTCATCAGTCACCCGACCGCCTGGCCTGGACCTGGACGCGGTCCCCGCCGCGGTCGGCGCTCGCCGAGGCAGCCTCGAGCACATTCAAGACACGCAGGCCCGCCGCTCCGTCGGTCAGTGGCGTCCGCTGCTCGGCGATTGCCGAGGCGAATTCGGCCATGACCGACATCAGCGCTTCCTCTTCGGGCAGCGCGGGAATGCAGATGTCGCCTATCCGGTAGTTCATCAGCGCGTGCCGCCGTTCGTCCGGCGTCACCGGGTCGAGCGGCGCGCGGTCCACGCCGCGATCGTGAACGGCAAGGCGGGCCGGCGGGTTCATGTCGTCCCAGACGATCGTGCGGCGGGAACCTCCGATCACCGTGGTCCGGATCTTCGTCGGGCTCAGCCAGTTCACGTGCACATGCGCGAGCGCACCGGTGGACAGCCACACCGACAGGTGGGCCAGGCATGCCCGGCCAGCACCAACCGGGTCGCTAGTGTGTGCGGCGACCGCGACCGGTGCCACGTTCGCGGGGAGCACGAAGTCCAGGATCGACAGGTCATGGGGTGCCAGGTCCCACAGAACGTCCACATCGGCCTGCACGATGCCGAGGTTGACGCGGATCGAGTCGACGAACTGGACCTCGCCCACCTCACCGCCGCTGATGAGTTCGCGTATCCGCCGCACCGCCGGCGTGTAGCAGTAGGTGTGATCGCACATGAGGACGAGGCCAGCATCATGCGCTAGCGCCACCAGCTTCTCAGCTTCTGCCGCTGACGAGGTCAGCGGCTTCTCCACCAGCACGTGCTTGCCAGCCTCGAGCGCTGCGCGCACCAGGTCGTAATGCGTGACGGCCGGCGTGGCGATCGAGATCGCCTGGACTGCCGGATCGGATAGCACACGATCGTAGGAGGTGGTCACGCCCACTGTCGCATACCGCCCAAGGACCGCGCGCGCCCGGCGTTCGTCTAGGTCGCACAGCCACTCGAGCCGGAGCGCAGGAGTGGCAAGCGCCGTCCGGACCAGATTGGGTCCCCAGTAGCCGGCACCAACCACAGCCAGGCCAGTCTCCAAGCATCCTGCACGCGCAGACATCATCGCCCCCCGCCCCGCCTGTGTGCACCGGTTACATTCCGCTATTGTCCGAATACGAAACGCACTCCCGCTGGCGGGCGAGGAACAGTTAGCTCCGGGCGACTCCGAACGTCGTCAGGCTGTCGCGTCCCGTGGGCCGCGCAGGGTTTCCTACATAGACGCCGCGCGCCTCAGTGTCCTTGACAACTACGGCCCCGGCGCCTATCACGCACTCCTCAGCCAGTGACAGGCCGTCCCGGACACAGCTATTCACGCCCAGGTAGGAACCGCGCCCGACGCTGCAAAAGCCGGAGATGACGACGTGCGAGGCAACGAAGCAGTCGTCTTCGATGACGGTCTGGTGGCCGACGTGGTTCCCGCTCCACAGGATGACGTTGTTCCCTATCTGGGCCATTCGCTGGATGACGTTGTTTTCGAATATGAAGGCGTTCTCACCTATCTGCACACTCGGCCAGACAAAGGCCGCCGTGCTGACATAGGAGACGCAATCGAAGCCAGCGGCCTTAACTGCTTCGTACAGCCGCCTGCGCAAGCGGTTGAGCTGAGTCGAGGAGACTGCGACGAGAGCGCGATGGCTCGCCGGCGGGTAATAACTGGCTAGCCGTTCGAGCGGGACAACCGGACGGCCGCAGAACGTATCGGTTGTCAGATGGTCAGCTTCGGCGCTGAAGGCGACCACCTCGTGCGGCGAGTCGCACGTCAGGTACTCGCAGGCGATGGCGGCCTGCTCGCCAGTGCCGATGATCACGACGGGGTCGCCGTGACCCGCTGTCTGGAGAGGGTGTCGTGCGCCGGCTGCTGGTGGCTCGCCCATGGTTGAACAATACCGAGAGTAGCGCTGCGCATGCATTGAGCAACACGCGCTGGGCATATCCATGGCCGTGACCAGTGTCGTCATTCCAGCGCACAATGAGGCACGCGTGATCGGTCGGCTGCTCGGCGAGCTGACATGCCCGCCGGCCAGTGACCCCGTGCTCGACATCGTCGTGGTTGCCAACGGCTGCACCGACGACACTGCCGAGATCGCGACGTCGTTCGGCCCGGGTGTCCGCGTCGCCGAACTGGCTGCGGCATCCAAGCGCGCCGCGCTTGACGCGGGCGACCGGCTGGCCCGCGAATTCCCGCGCATCTATGTCGACGCCGACGTGGAGTTGCACGCCGACGACGTTCAGGCGCTGGCCGCGGCCCTGCGCCGCCCGGGAGTGCTGGCGGCAGCGCCGGAGCGCGTGATCGAGGTCAGCGGGCGGCCGGCGCTCGTGCGGTGGTACTACGACACGTGGGCCAGACTGCCGCAAGTGCGAGCCGGCCTGTTCGGGCGCGGCGTGATCGGCGTGAGCGAAGCTGGTCACGAGCGGCTCGCCAGCCTGCCTGCCCTCCTTGCCGACGACCTGGCAGGTTCGCTTGTGTTTGCCCCCGGTGAGCGGGCGATCGTGCCGCAGGCGCTAGTCGTCGTGCACGCGCCGCGCACTCTCGCGGACCTCATGCGCCGCCGAGTTCGTGCCGCCCTGACGGTGGCCCAGCTTGAGCGAGTGCCTGGTGCGCCGCCATCGACGGCGCGGACGCGTCCAGCGGATCTGGCGGCAATTGCGTGGCGCGAACCGAGAATGGCGCCGGAGGTCGCATTTTTTGTCCTGATGGCCGTGCTCGCGCGGCTTCGGGCTAGGCAGGCGCGGCAGCGGGTGGGCTACTCGAACTGGCTGCGAGACGAGAGCAGTCGCCTGTTAATGCGAGCTAGCTGCTCGCGCAACCACTCGAAGGCGCGCCGTCCGCCGCGCAGCCGGTGGCGGCCGACGCCCGTCAGGCGCCGGTCCAGGACGCAGGCAACGGAGAAGACCGCGACGACGGTGAGGACCAGGAGCCCGGCGAATACGCGCTTCGAGGAGCCCTGCTGGGACAGCGGGCCGGTGACGCCTACGGGGCGAATGCCGATGCGATCTACTGGCCGCACGCTGGCCTGCTGCACGGTCAACTCGGTTGCGAGTAGCCGATTGACCAGGTTAAACGTGCGCTGAGCCTGCGCAGGGCCGACCGCAGTAGCGGTGACGGTGACATAGGGGTCGGAAAAGTCAGGGTATTCCAGGTTGTAGCTGTTGACGAGCTCGACGTCGTAGGACCCTGCGCCGCCCTCCTGCCGGATCTGCTGCTGAGCCTGCGGGCTCAT
>JASHSO010000106.1 GCA_030038715.1 Streptosporangiaceae bacterium | reverse complement strand
TTTTTTTAGTAAAATAGCCGTTTTTATGTATCTCGGCCCTCCGGAGTCAGTGCGCCGCGGTGGTGCCTAGTCGTGGCACGATCGGCTGGTGACGTCCGCCGCCTACGCAGCGCCGGTCATGAGCTGGTACGCCCACCATGCCAGGGACCTGCCCTGGCGGCGCCCTGACGCGTCCCCGTGGTCGATCCTGGTCAGCGAGATCATGCTCCAGCAGACCCCGGTCAGCCGCGTGATCCCGGCCCACGCTGCATGGCTGGACCGCTGGCCGGAGCCGCGGGCACTTGCCAGCGCCAGCGTTGCCGATGCGCTCCGGCAGTGGGACCGGCTCGGCTACCCGCGCCGAGCGGTCCGGCTGCACGCCAGCGCGCGGTTGATCACCAGCCGCCATGGCGGGCGGGTGCCTTCCAGTGCAGAAGAGTTGCGCAGCCTTCCCGGTGTTGGTGCCTATACCGCGGCCGCCGTGGCTAGTTTTGCCTTCGGGCAGCGGCGCGCAGTCCTCGATACCAACGTTCGCAGGGTGCTGGCCAGATTGGTCGTGGGCGAGAGCCGACCCGCTCCGACCGTATCCGCAGCCGAGCGCCTGCTGGCCGATCGCCTGCTGCCGCCGGACGGAAAGCTCGCCGCGCGGTGGTCCGTAGGGCTTATGGAACTTGGTGCGCTGGTCTGCACCGCGGCCCGCCCGAGGTGCGCGGAGTGCCCACTCGCCGACCAGTGCGCGTGGCTACGGCGGGGCTACCCGCCTAGCCCTCGCCGACGGCGGGCACCCGGCTACGAAGGCAGCGACCGGCAGTGCCGGGGGAAGCTGCTCGCCGTACTGCGCGACGCCCAGGGGCCAGTCGGTGCCAGTACGCTGGCCGCAGCCTGGAACGACGCAGGGCAGCGAGATCGCTGTCTGGCTGCCCTGCTCGCTGACGGACTGGTGACCCGCGGCACGGACGGCTCACTCGGACTGCCAGGAGACGAGCCGCCGCGACCGGAAACCCCCGGACAGACCGCCTAGCCTGGGTGGCTAGTCAGTCGTGGCTGTCGCCGTTGCCCCGCTGGCGGCTGCCTTCGTTTCCTCCACCTCGACCGGCGGCGCGTCCGGCACTTCGGCCGGCTTGGTCACGCCCTTGAAGCTGAACGTGCCCTCCGGGCCATCGCCTTCCGCGTCGACGATCACGATCTGGCCCGGCTTCAGCTCGCTGAAGAGGATCTTCTCCGATAGCTGGTCCTCGATCTCGCGCTGGATCGTGCGCCGCAGCGGCCGGGCGCCGAGCACCGGGTCATATCCGCGCTCGGACAGCAGCTTCTTGGCGGCTGGCCGCAGCTCGATGCCCATGTCCCGGTCCCGCAACCGCTCATCGACCTTGCTCATCATCAGGTCGACGATCTGGAAGATCTCCTCCTGGCTGAGCTGGTGGAAGACGATGACGTCGTCGACGCGGTTGAGGAATTCCGGCCGGAAGTGCTGCTTGAGTTCCTCGCCCACCTTGGTCTTCATCCGGTCGTAGGAGCCCTTCGACTCGGTGGCGGTGCCGAACCCGACGGTCACGCCCTTGGAAATATCCTTGGTACCAAGGTTGGTCGTCATGATGATGACGGTGTTCTTGAAATCGACGACCCTGCCCTGGGCATCGGTCAGCCGCCCGTCCTCCAGGATCTGCAGCAGCGAGTTGAAGATGTCGCCGTGCGCCTTCTCGATCTCGTCGAACAGGACGACGGAGAACGGCCTGCGCCGCACCTTCTCGGTGAGCTGTCCGCCCTCCTCATAGCCGACGTAGCCGGGTGGGGAGCCGAACAGCCTGGAGACCGTGTGCTTCTCCATGTACTCGCTCATGTCCAGCTGAATGAGGGAGTCCTCGTCGCCGAACAGGAACTCGGCGAGGGTACGGGACAGCTCGGTCTTACCGACACCTGAGGGGCCGGCGAAGATGAACGATCCGCCGGGCCGCTTGGGGTCCTTGAGCCCGGCCCTGGTCCGCCTGATCGCCTGGGACAGCGCCTTGATCGCCTCGTTCTGGCCGATAACCCGGCGGTGCAGCTCATCTTCCATGCGGAGCAGCCGCTGCGACTCCTCCTCGGTGAGCTTGAAGACCGGGATGCCGGTGGCGGTGGCGAGCACCTCGGCGATGAGCTCCTCGTTCACCTCGGCCGGCGTGTCCATGTCGCCGGCCTTCCACTCCTTCTCCCGCATGTCCTTCTTGTCGATGAGCTGCTTCTCCTGGTCACGGAGCGAGGCGGCCTTCTCGAAGTCCTGGGAGTCGATGGCCGACTCCTTCTCCCGCCTGACGTCGGCGATCCGCTCGTCGTAATCGCGCAGGTCCGGCGGCGCGGTCATCCGGCGGATCCGCATCCGCGAGCCCGCCTCGTCGATCAGGTCGATCGCCTTGTCCGGCAGGAACCGGTCGCTGATGTATCGGTCGGCGAGCTGAGCGGCGGCAACGAGCGCATCGTCGGTGATCGTCACCCGGTGGTGCGCCTCGTACCTGTCGCGCAGTCCCTTGAGGATCTCGATGGTGTGCGAGATAGTCGGCTCGGCGACCTGGATCGGCTGGAACCTGCGCTCTAGCGCAGCGTCCTTCTCCAGGTGCTTGCGGTACTCATCCAGCGTGCTCGCACCGATCGTCTGCAGCTCGCCGCGAGCCAGCATCGGCTTCAGGATCGAGGCAGCGTCGATCGCGCCC
Source organism: Streptosporangiaceae bacterium (assembly GCA_030038715.1). Lineage (GTDB taxonomy): Bacteria > Actinomycetota > Actinomycetes > Streptosporangiales > Streptosporangiaceae > JAJYUU01. The sequence goes on along the minus strand of JASHSO010000106.1, from coordinate 2,451 downwards.
TCCGCGGCGCCCGCACCAACGAGCGTGTGGATCTCGTCGATGAACAGGATGATGTCGCCGCGCGTCTTGATCTCCTTCAGGACCTTCTTCAGACGCTCTTCGAAGTCACCGCGGTACCGGGAGCCGGCCACGAGGGCGCCGAGATCAAGGGTGTAGAGCTGCTTCTCCTTGAGTGTCTCGGGCACCTCTCCCTTGACGATCTTCTGGGCCAGGCCCTCGACGACGGCCGTCTTGCCGACCCCGGGCTCGCCGACCAGCACCGGGTTGTTCTTAGTCCGGCGGGAGAGCACCTGCATCACCCGCTCGATTTCCTTCTCCCGGCCGATGACCGGGTCAAGCTTGCCCTCGCGGGCCGCAGCAGTGAGGTTGCGGCCGAACTGGTCAAGCACCAGGGAAGTGGACGGCGTGCTCTCCGATGGGGCGCCGGCTGAGGCGGGCTCCTTGCCCTGGTAACCGTGCAGCAGCTGGATGACCTGCTGGCGCACGCGGTTCAGGTCAGCGCCGAGCCGCACCAGCACCTGGGCGGCGACGCCCTCGCCCTCCCTGATCAGCCCGAGCAGGATGTGCTCGGTACCGATGTAGTTGTGGCCAAGCTGGAGGGCCTCGCGCAGCGACAGCTCAAGCACCTTCTTGGCGCGCGGAGTGAACGGGATGTGACCGGACGGGGCCTGCTGGCCCTGGCCGATGATCTCCTCGACCTGCTGCCGTACTGCCTCGAGGCTTATCCCCAGGGACTCAAGAGCCTTCGCGGCGACGCCCTCACCCTCGTGGATGAGGCCAAGCAGGATGTGCTCGGTGCCTATGTAGTTGTGGTTGAGCATCCTGGCCTCTTCCTGTGCCAGGACCACAACCCGCCGCGCCCGGTCGGTAAACCGCTCGAACATCTCGTCGCTCCTCACAGCGCGGTCGGTGAGGCTCCGGATCTGCCCCGTCCCTTCCGCATGTTAGCCCGCGTGCCGGGCGACGCCATGACCTGCAACCGCACTAGCCAAAACGTTCCCCGGGGCATACGCGTTCATCCCATTCAACCTAGGCCGGAGAGGGAGTGTTCCCCGCTACGCCCGAAGCGAAAGCGGCAGGTTTGGACTACGCCCGCAGCGAACAGCCCAGGTCCGCGCCACGTTCGCGGCGGTGACCGAGTGCGTGCCGGGCTCCGGCCAGTGGCGGAGAGGGGCCTGGGCAGCACGCACGCGAGGCCAAGGTCGCCCGCGCGCTGCATGCCGGGACGCCGGTGAGCCGCCACAGTGGCGCGGGCCGTCGGCGAAGCGGCCGTAGCTGCTGGCTAGAGCATGACCGCGCTATGTGACGGCCGTAGCGCGGGCCGCCGGCTCGCGGCGGCCGGATCCTGGCTAAAGCATGACCGCGCTATGTGACGGCCGTGGCGCGGGCCGCCGGCTCGCAGCGGTCGGATCCTGGCGAAGACTTGACCGTCGTATGTGACGGCGAGCCTTCCCCAGGATTTCCGGGGCTCCTCGGTCAGCGCAGAATGCCGGGTTAAGCCTGGTTCAGGCTGGCGCGGCACAGCGACTCACGCCCCGCGGCAGCCCGAACGGGGTACAAACCCGGCACCAGCTAACCGTACCGGCCGCTGTCCCGCCCTGCCCTGGCAGCACCGACGACTCTCTTCGGCGCTAACCGTGGCGGCAGCCGCCGGACCGTGCCCTGCCCGCGCGACCACGGGCCATCAGTACCCCAGGCAACGAAAACGTCTGCATAGCAGAGTGTTAAAACGCGCCGACCAGGCAAGGGACCCAAAGTCAACTCGGCAGCGTCAACATCTGGGCGACGGCGCTCATGTGCACAGTCAGCTAGAGAAAGGGCGATCTAGCCCAGATAAACACGCAGGAACGCAACGCGATGCCATGCGCGCGTTTGCGCCGTCATACAGCCGGCGCAAGATTGCACGGTGCTGAAGATTGCTCGGCGCTACGGGAGCACCCGCGCCTACGTTAGTGAGTGGCTTCGTATTCCTGAATGATCGCGGCGGGAATGCGGCCCCGCTCACTCACCTTCTCCCCGCGCTCGCGGGCCCACTGCCTAATTTCCGAGCTACGCTCACGACCTGGCCCGCTTCGCGCCTTGCGGCGCCTCGCAGATCCGCTAACTCGCCGGGCATGCTCGATGTATCCGCTGAAGACGTCGTGCAGTTCCTTGGCATGCGCCGAGCACAGGTCGATCTCGTAAGCGGTGCTGTCAACAGAGAACGACACGGTCTCGTTCCCATCGGCCTCCCCATCGTGGGGTAGATCACAAACTACAGTCACCACGGTCTTCTGCACCATCGTGCTGCCTTTCACTGAAGTCTTTTAGGCAGCTAAAGATATACCACATGCCCACTGCCTTGACAATTCGAGATTGCCTTTCCGTATCGGCGGTCATCATGGACGATCGCACCAGCCCGAAGTTATCAGTAACGTAGCGTGATCACCGTTGCTTGGCGTCTCCGGGTGT
>JASHSO010000105.1 GCA_030038715.1 Streptosporangiaceae bacterium | reverse complement strand
AAGGAGACAGGAGTGGTGAGCGTGGGCGTGGGCGGCCGCGGTTCTGACGCGCTGGTCGACGCGGTGCGCGGGCTGGACAGCGCCGGGGTGCGGACGCAGGGCCTGGCACTGCGCCGGCCCTCGCTGGACGACGTGTTCATGGCGCTAACCGGGCACGCCGCCGAGGAAGACGGCGCGGCGGGCGGCAAGCGCCGAGGGCGTCGTCTAAGTCGGCCGGGCCGGGGTGAATCACGCGGTGACAAGGTCAGCGCCGACGAGGCCAAGGTGGCGTCGTGACCGCCGCGACGGCGGCCGCCGCCACATTGTCGAAGGACCCGGGCCTGCTCGTCCGCGGCCGCTGGGCGGCCAGCGACACGCTGGCGATCACCCGGCGCAACCTGCTGGTGTGGATCCGGGTGCCGGCGTTCCTGGTATTCACCGTGGTCCAGCCGGTGATGTTCGTGCTGATGTTCCGGTACGTGTTCGGCGGCGCCATCCGGGTTTCCACCGCGGGCGGCTACGTCGACTTCCTGATGCCGGGGATCATCGGCCAGACCGCGGCGTTTGCGTGCTTCGCCACGGCCATTGCGCTGGCGCAAGAGCTGAAGAAGGGGGTAATCGACCGGCTGAGGTCGATGCCGATGGCACGCTCGGCCGTGCTGTCCGGGCGCCTGGTGGCCGACACCGGGCGGATGCTGATCACGGTCCTGATCGTCATCGGTGTCGGGTACGGCGTCGGCTTCCGGTTCTCCAACGGTGCGGTGAACGCGGTCCTGATGGTCGTGCTGGCCACCGTGTTCGGCCTGTCGATGTGCGTGATCTCTGCGTTCACCGGCCTGGCGATCGGCGACGAGGAGTCGGTGCAGGCGTTCGGGCTGATCTGGTTGTTCCCGCTGACGTTCCTCAGCTCGGCGTTCGTGCCGATCTCCTCCATGCCGGGCTGGCTGCAAGCCTTCGCCAACAACCAGCCGGTCACGTTCGTGATCAACACCATGCGTGCGCTCGCGATAGGCGGCCCGATCGAGGCGAACCTGTTGAAGACCATCGCCTGGCTGGGCGGAATCCTGATCGTATTCGTGCCACTGGCGGTTCGCGCCTACAAGAGGGCCAGCTGACCGTGCCGCCGCTCCGGCGGTGCGGGTGCGACTGCTTAACTCGGCGTCAACCCGATTCGCCCGACCACAGTCCTGCTAGCTGCGCGGGGCTGATGTTGCCGCCGCTGCAGACGATCGCGACCTTGCGGCCCGCGAATCGCTGCGGAACGCTCAGGACCGCCGCCAGGGCCGCCGCCCCGGCCGGCTCGACGAGGTTGCGAGTCTTCTCGATCATCGACCGGGTCGCGTCTTTCAGTGCTTCCTCGCTGACTAGGACGAAGTCGTCCAGCAGGTCGCGCATGATCCGCTGCGGCAGTTCGAACGCGGTCCTCGTTGCCAGCCCTTCCGCGAACGTGCTGTTGGTGTCCTCGACGAGCGCGCCCGCCTGCCAGGAGCGATAGGCTGCCGGCGCCGCCTCGGACTGCACGCCGATCACTTCGATCGATGAGCGCACGGACTTGGCGACCAGGCAGGCCCCCGCTGCCCCGCTGCCGCCGCCGACCGGGACCACGATCACCTCGGTATCTGGCTGGGCCTCGAGGATCTCGAGGGTATAGGTGGCGACGCCCGCGATGAGCGCGGGCTCGTTCCCGGAGTGGATGTAGCGGTAGCCGTGTTCGGCGGCCAGCTTCTCGCAGTGCACGCGGGCATCATCGAAGTCGCGACCGTGGAAAACCAAATCCGCGCCCAGGGCACGCATCGATTCGACCTTCACCGGGTTGGCCCGCTCCGGCATGCAGATCACCGCCCGCACGCCGAACAAGTCCGCTGCGTAGGCTGCCGACTGGCCATGGTTGCCGGTCGAGGCCGTGATGACACCATGCTGCCGCTCCGCCGCGCTCAGCTGGCCTACCAGGTTCACGCCACCGCGGACTTTGAAGGCGCCGACGGGCTGATGGTTCTCGTGCTTGACCCACACCTGTGCCCCGGTCAGGGCATCCAACGCCGGGTAGCGGTACAGCGGAGTAGGTCGCAGGTAGGGCGCGATACGCTGACGCGCCGCGAGGACGTCGGCAAGACCGGGGACCGGCAAGGCAGTCATGTCACGTGTCTACCACTGCGCGGGAGAATCGATGAGGCCGCGCGCGACGTTGCGGCGTTCGCCCGGAGAACGTAGTTCGGTGACTTGATCGCGTGGCTGCTCGGCGGCGCCGGCCGATGCGAGATGGGAGCTGTTTATGCACGATCGGAACAAGTCGATGCAGACCCTGGTGGTCCATGGCGGGGAACGTCGGCCGGGGCCCGAGGGCTCGGTGGTCTATCCGATCTACCAGGGAACGGTCTACTCGGTGGACCCCGAAGCCGAGTATCACGACATCCCCTACATCCGGCTGAACTCGACGCCGTCTCAGCGGTACCTGCACGACAAGCTGGCCGCTCTGGAGGACGCTCAGGCAGCCGTCGCTACCGCATCGGGCATGGCGGCGGTGACGACCTCGCTGCTGAGCGTGCTGCGCGCCGGGGACCACCTGCTGGCCAGCGACTGCCTCTACGGCGGCACCCATGACTTCCTCACCCACCACGCCGAGGACCTCGGCTGGCGGTGCAGCTTCGTCGACGTGAACCGACCCGAGACCTGGATCGCCGCGCGCACCCCGCAGACCAGGGTGTTCCTG
>JASHSO010000104.1 GCA_030038715.1 Streptosporangiaceae bacterium | reverse complement strand
TACTGGTGGGCGCCCGATGGCTCGGCCATCCTGACCTCGCGGGTAGACGCGACACCGGTCCCGCTCTTGCACATCGCCGACCCGGCGAACCCTGCTGCCGAGCCAAAGGCCGTCCGCTACCCGGCCGCTGGCCAGCCCAACGCTGAGGTTTCCGCCTTCGTCGTCACGCTGGACGGCACGCTGACCGAGGTGGCGTGGGACCGGCAGGCGTTTCCGTACCTGGTCAACGCGAACTGGGACGCTGCCCGGGGGCAGACCGCGCGGCCGCTCATGGTGGTGCTCAGCCGGGACCAGCGAGAGATGCGTATCCTCCAGGTCGACCCGGCAACCGGCGTGACCGAGCTAGTGCGCTCCGACACCGACCCGGCGTGGGTGGACATCGTAACCGGAGTGCCGGCCCGTACCAGCGACGGGCGGGTTGTGTGGACGGCCGACGCCGATGGTGCCAAGCGGCTGTTCGCGAGCACTGCCGCCGAACATGCGGCGGGCACCGCCAAGCCGCTCACGCCCGTTTCGATCAACGTGCGCGAGGTTCTCAGCGTCGACGGCGACACGGTCCTGTTCAGCGCTTCGGCCGACGATCCAGCTTCGATCGCGCTGTGGACCGCCGGGCCGGGCGGAGTACAGCTTTCCAGCCAGCGCGAGGGCGTCCACGACGGGCAACTTGCAGGCGGAACCCTCCTGCAGGCCGGCCGACGCCTGGGCGACCCCGGCCTGGTCGTCCGGGTACTCCGGCGAGACGGGAACGGTGGCGGCACCGAGGCGGCGCTGATCGGCTCGCTAGCCGAGACACCCAGCCTGCCGACGCCGAACCCGGACCTGGTCTGGTCTTCGGGGCCCACGAGGGTGCGGACCGCAATCCTGCTGCCATCCTGGCACCGGCCTGGGTCCGGCCCCCTGCCGGTCCTGTGTGACCCCTATGGCGGGCCGCACGGCCAGCGCGTGACGGCTTCGGCCAGTGCATACCTGACCCCGCAGTGGTTCGCCGAGCAGGGGTTTGCCGTCGTGATCGCCGACGGTCGGGGCACCCCAGGCCGCGGCCCTGCCTCGGATCGCGCGGTGGCCGGCGACCTGGCCGGCCCGGCTCTCGACGACCAAGTGGAGGCCTTGCATTTCGCGGCACAGCACTGCGCCGACCTGGACCTCGGCCGGGTCGCCATCCGAGGCTGGTCGTTCGGCGGCTATCTGGCCGCGCTCGCCGTCGTGCGCCGCCCCGATGTCTTCCACGCAGCGGTCGCGGGCGCACCGCCCACCGACTGGCGGCTCTACGACACCTGCTACACCGAGCGCTACCTCGGCCACCCCGACGCCAATCCGCAGGCGTACGAGCACAGCTCACTGCTGGCCCATGCGGCGGAGTTGAGGCGGCCGCTGCTGCTCATCCACGGCATGGTCGATGACAATGTGGTGGTCGCGCACACCCTGAGGCTGTCCGCGGCACTGCTGGCGGCCGGCCGGCCACACAGCTTCCTGCCCCTGTCCGGGGTCACGCACATGGCGTCGCAGGAGGACGTGGCCGAGAACATGCTGCTGCTACAGGTCGACTTCCTGCGATCTGCGCTCGGCATCCGGGACCGTTGAAACGGTCCCGCAGGCTGGCTCCCCGTCATCGGCACACGAGCGCGCCACAGTGCGTCGTGATCGTGACTGAACCGCCGGGCAACCGCGCGGACAGGGCCGCGAGCAGCGCTGACGGCTCGGCCAGGCTTTGGGTGAACCGCATGCTCGCTACATAATCCAGCACCGGCTGCGGGCCGGGCACGACCAGCTCGCCGACGAAATCGCGCTGGAAGATGCTGCCGAATACGCTCCCGAGCAGTTCAGCGCCTGCTTCCAGGATCAGCCCCGGCCCGCCGGCTCGCCCCTCAGCCCAGCCTGCGTCAGCCGCGATTCCGATGTCTGCGGCCGCCATGTTGACCAGGTCGCGCAGCTCTGCAAAGTGATCGCTGCCATTGAGTACTACCAGCACCGCGCCGCCGGGTCTGGTGACCCGGCGGAACTCGCGCACCGCTGCCTGCCGGTCAGCCACGTGGTAAAGCATGTGCGGAGCCAGCGTGATGTCGGCCACACCGTCGGCCAGCGGCAGCGCGGCCGCATCCGACAGGACCAGGCCGGACGTGGGCGAACCGCCGTGGCATGCGGCCGCGACCGTGTCCCGTGCGGCCGCCAGCATGCCTGCGGACAGATCGGCGCCGAGCACCCGGCCGGCGTGCCCTCGCCTGGCCAGCTCGCCGAGGTAGACGCCGTTCCCGCAGCCGATATCCGCTACCGTCTCAGAACCGTTCATCCCGGCCAGGCTGATGACCGCACTGGCCAAGTCAATCAGCGGCCTCTGGTAGGCGTAGATCGACTGCCTGGCGGCGAGGTTGTGCTGGGTACGGTACTGGACCTGGGTGAGGTAGCCACGGTCGGTAAGCAGCCGTCCGGCCTCGAAGGACATGGACACTTAAGGTAACGCCCTCTGCACCGCTCGCTGCCAGTGTGGTAGTGGCAAGGACCTAGCGGGCTTGCAGCTGGCTGCCCGTCTCGCCCGCCCGTGCGGCACGCCTGTGTAGCAAGGCTCACACCGAGTGATGGCTGCCCGACGCCCCCGGAGTGATATTCAGTGGAATATGGTTTCTGACGCGACCTGAGCCCGTTGCGACCCGGCCGTGCGCCCCGGTCCCGAGCGGCGACGACCTAGCCAGCGGACGCGGAGCGATTCCCAGTGAGTTCCAGGGCGGAGACGTCGAAGATGACGCAGATTACGGACGCGCCGGCGAAGACACGGGCGCAGCTCAGCCAGAGGACCCTGCGCACTGATCCGTGGTGGCGTTCCCCCGCCATCACCGCCACGCTGCTGACCATCTGGGTCGCGTACGCGGCAGTGCACGTGTTCATCGGCAAGTGGTACTACGTACCGCAATACCATTACCTCACGCCGTTCTTCTCGCCCTGCGTGAGCGGAGAGTGCGAGCAAGGCGCTTCTAGCCTCGGCCACTGGTTCGGCAGCCTGCCGCCGATCATCCCGTACGCCATCGTGTCACTGCCGTTCGTGCTCGGCTTCCGGCTCAGCTGTTATTACTACCGACGGGCTTATTACCGCGCCTTCTGGCGTGCCCCGGCCGCTTGTGCCGTGCGGGAGCCGCACGCCAGCTACTCGGGCGAGACCCGCTTCCCGTTGATCATGCAGAACCTGCACCGGTACTTCTTCTACCTCGTACTGCTGATCTCTGCCCTGAACACCTACGACGTGATCAACGCCTTCCACGGCAAAAACGGCGGCATCGGCTTCGGCCTCGGCACGTTGATCATGCTCATCAATGTGATTCTGCTGTGGTGCTATACGCTCTCCTGCCACTCCTGCCGGCACATCACCGCAGGTCGGCTCAACAACTTCGCCAAACACCCGATCCGATACTGGATCTGGACGAAGATCTCCTGGCTGAACGCACGGCACATGCAACTGGCGTGGACGACACTCGGGACGCTGATGCTGACAGACCTGTACATCTGGCTGCTGGCGGCTCACGTGTTCAGCGACTTGCGGTTCTACAACTAATGCGCAGCAAACACGAGGGGATCCTCCCCCAGGGCAACACAGCAGAGCCAGCGACGGGCGACAGTCCGCGAAGGCCAATAGAAGCAGGCGACTGGAAATGACTGACATCTCTCACAGCGAGGTGGTGCGCCTCCCGTACGACGTCGTAGTGATCGGCGCCGGCGGGTCGGGCCTGCGCGCTGCCATCGAGGCACGACTAGCCGGACAGCGGACCGCGATCATCTCCAAGTCGCTGTTCGGCAAGGCGCACACGGTCATGGCCGAAGGCGGCTGCGCTGCGGCGATGGGCAACGTGAACCCCCGTGACAACTGGATGGTGCACTTCCGCGACACCATGCGGGGCGGCAAGTTCCTGAACAACTGGCGGATGGCCGAACTGCATGCCAAGGAGGCGCCAGACCGGGTCTACGAGCTCGAGGCGTGGGGTGCGCTGTTTGACCGCACCAAGGACGGCAAGATCAGCCAGCGCAACTTCGGCGGGCACGAGTACCCGCGGTTGGCGCACGTGGGCGACCGGACCGGGCTGGAGATGATCCGCACGTTGCAGCAGAAGGTCGTCGCGCTGCAGCAGGACGATGCCACCCGTGGCGACCCCGAGGCGATGATCAAGGTATACGCCGAGACGACCATCACGCGCCTGATCAAGGATTCCGACGGGCGGATGGCTGGTGCCTTCGGCTACATCAGAGAATCGGGCCAGTTCGTGCTGTTCGAGGCCCCGGTCGTCATCCTGGCCACGGGCGGTATCGGCAAGACGTTCAAGGTCTCGTCCAACTCCTGGGAGTACACCGGGGACGGCCAGGCGCTCGGACTGCTGGCCGGGGCCAAGCTCATCAACATGGAGTTCGTCCAGTTCCACCCCACGCACATGGTGTGGCCGATGTCGGTGCGCGGACTGCTGGTAACGGAGTCGGTCCGGGGTGATGGCGGAGTGCTGCGCAACTCCGAGGGTCGCCGCTACATGTTTGACTACGTCCCGGACGTGTTCCGTGCGCAGTACGCCGAGACCGAGGAGGAGGCCGACCGCTGGTACGCCGACCCTGATAACAACCGCCGGCCACCCGAACTGCTGCCACGCGACGAGGTGGCGCGGGCCAACAACGCCGAGGTCAAGGCCGGCCGCGGCTCCCCGCACGGCGGCGTGTTCCTCGAC
>JASHSO010000103.1 GCA_030038715.1 Streptosporangiaceae bacterium | reverse complement strand
CAACTAGCCGCCGTTAGGCCCCGGCTGGCCGGCTGCCTAGCGTGCCCTGAGAGCCGGTGTCCACGGAGTGCTCCGCGGGGACGCCGGCTCGGCGCACTGCTCTGCGGGCTGGCACAGGCCGAGACCTGGTGCTCCGACCGAGCCCGTTGCGGGCTCGCCGTGAAGTGCCGGTGCCAGCCCGCGTAGCACCCGCGCTTACGGCGGCGGGGTGCAGATCGAGAAGGAGCTAGCGGGACAGCTCGGCTAGGGTGCGTTCGGCCTCGGATAGCCAGGAGCGCCGGGCGGCCAGGGCTTCCTGTGCCCGCTGCTGTGCGTTCTCGTCGCCACTGGCCTCAGCCTTGGCGAGCTGGCCTTCGAGCTGGGTGATCGCCGCCCTGATCTGGTCGACCGTGCCCCTAGCGCGAGACAGCGCCTCGGGGTTGGTGCGACGCCAGTGCGAGTCTTCGGCCTTGCGGAGCGCCTCCTCGATCTTCCGCAGTCCGCCCTCGAGCCTTTCCTGAGCGTCCCGCGGGACCGCTCCGGCGCGCTCCCAGCGTTCCTGGATGCTGCGCAGGGTCGATCGGGCCGCCCGGGCATCGGTCACCGGCAGCAGCTTCTCGGCCTCGGCCAGCAGTTGTTCCTTGGCGATGGCGTTCTCGCGCAGCTCGCGCTCTTTGGCGTCCAGCACGTGGGAGCGGGCCTTGAAGAAGGCGTCCTGCGCGGTCTTGAACCGCGACCACAGCTCGTCCTCAGCGGTCCTGTCCGCCCGGCCTGCCTGCTTCCAGGAGCGCATCAGCTCGCGATAGGCGGCCGCCGTCGCACCCCAGTCGGTCGAGGCCGAGAGTTCCTCGGCCTGCCGGACGAGCTCTTCCTTACGGCTGCGGATGTCCTCGCGCTCCTCCTCGAGTTTGGCGAAGTACGCCTTCCGGCGCTTGGCGAAGGCGTTGCGCGCCGCCGACAGGCGCTTCCACAGGACGGCCTCGGCGGCGCGGTCGCCGCGGGGCGCCGCCTTCCACTCCTCGAGTAGCTGGCGCATCCGCTCGCCGCTGGCCTTCCAGTGGGTGGCCTCGGCGGCTAGCCGCTCGGCCTCGGCGACGATGCGCTCCTTGACCTCGTGCGCGGTGCTGCGAGCCTGCTCGCGTGCGGCCTTGTGCTCTTCCCTGCGCTGGTCGACCCGGGCCTCCAGGCTCTCCAGACGCGCGCGGAGGCCGTCCAGGTCGCCGATAGCGTGCGCGTCGGGCAGCGAGGCAATCAGCCGCGCGATGGACGCCTTGGCATGGGCGGGGGACAGGTCGGTACCGTTGATCCGCTGCTCGAGCAGGCTGACCTCCGTCTCAAGCGCGTCGAACTTGCGCTTGAAGAAGGCCATCGCCTCGTCCGGGCTGCCTGCCTGCCACGAGCCGATGACCCGCTCGCCGTCCGCGGTACAGACATACACAGTGCCGTCTTCGGCCACCCGGCCCCATGGATCGCTTGCGGTACTCACCGCGTACCTCCTGCTCGGTACCTGCTCGGCGGGTGCGCCGGTCAGGTCTTCGTGATCGTTACGCTCTCGATCTGGACCTTCTCCTTTGGATGTCCGTCACCAGGGCCGTCGGAGTTGTCAGTGCCCGCCTTGGCTACTTTCTGGATGATATTGAGTCCGCTGACAATCGTTCCGAACCGCGTGTAGTCAGGCGGCAGCGGCGAGTTCTTGTAGACCAGGAAGAACTGGCTGCCGTTGCTGTCTGCTTTGCCGGATTCGTTGGCCATGGCGACCGTTCCCGGGGTGTAGGTGAACTCACCCGACTTGCCGGCCTTGGGGAGGTTCTCGTTGCCGAATTCATAGCCGGGCCCGCCTTTGCCGGTGCCTGTCGGGTCGCCGCACTGCAGGATGAAATAGCCCGCATCGGAGGTAGTGATCCGGTCGCAGTGCGTGTTGTTGAAGTACTTCTGGTCTGCCAGCGAAACGAAAGAGTTGACGGTGCACGGCGCGTTCTTGCCCTGCAGGTCGATGACGATGTTGCCAAGATTGGTCTTGATCTTGGCCACGTAGGTCGCGGTCGTGTCCGGGGTCGCTGGCGGCAGCGACACCTTGCGCGCGGCAGTGCCGGCCTTGATGTAGACGCACTCGCCGTCTACCATCGCCGGGATCGCGGACGAAGTCGGCGTGGGAGTGGGAGTGGCGGTTGCGCTCGCAGTCGATTTGGCCGATGCGCTGGATTTCGGGGTCTTGGACAGGCTGCTGGCGAGCAAGAACCCGCCGGTAGCGATCGCGATGACGACGACCGCTGCAATTGCGCTGGTCGTCCAGCGCCTGTTGCGCTGGTGCTGGCGGGCCAGCCGTTCGAGTCTGCGATGGTAGCGGGCCCTTGCGAGCTGGCGCTGCCGTTGCTTCTTCGTGGCCACCGGTGCGATCCTCCTGCTCACCCGCAGTCTGCTGCGATCCGCCGTGTCTGGCAAAAGCGCCCCGCGCCAAGCCGGACCCGCAGCGTATAGGAAACTTCGCGAATCGTACCGTTCAGGAGCCTGTGGTAACGCCACCGTTACCTTTCGAGTCCCAACTGCTTCCAAGTCGTGTCCTATCGGCTGATTAACCGGCTGACTGGCGGTTCTCGGTAGCCTGAAGGCTGGTATCGGGTCAGGAGGACGACGTGCTGATCGCCGGGTTTCCCGCCGGGTCGTTCGCGGCCAATTGCTACCTGCTGGCCGCCGGTCCGGGCGAGGAGTGCCTGATCATTGACCCAGGCCAGGATGCCGAGCCGGGAATCGACGAGATGGTCGGCAAGTACCGACTGCGCCCAGTCGCGGTGCTAGCGACGCACGGTCACATTGACCACATCTGGTCGGTAGCGCCGGTCTGCGGTGCCAGGGGCATTCCCGCTTACATTCACCCCGAGGACCGCGCGCTGCTGACCGACCCGGCCCGCGG
>JASHSO010000102.1 GCA_030038715.1 Streptosporangiaceae bacterium | reverse complement strand
GCGGCCAGCGACGGCGTCTGTGCCTCGGTACTTGGCCCGCGGACACCGCTCACGGTCCTGCAGGCGTAGCAGGTCTACCGCTGCCCGGCCGACGCGGCGTCGCCGAGGCGCGGGCAGGCGACTGCTGGCTGCCACCGGGCGCGCGGTCGCCCGCGGCCGCCGCACGCTCGGCCGAAGGAGTGCCGTAGAGGGTGGTGCGCTGCCGCAGCGGCCTCCCGGTGGGCGCCACCAGGTCAGTCAGGTCGCTAATCGTCTTGTAAGAGCCGTTCTGTGACCCGGCCATCCGGCTGATGGTCTCCTCCATCAGGGTGCCGCCGAGGTCGTTGACCCCGCCCCGCAGCACGTCACGGCAGATGTCGGGACCTAGCTTGACCCAAGAGCACTGGATGTTGTCGATGGCGCCGTGCAGCAGGAGCCGGGCCAGCGCGTGCACGGCCCTGTTCTCCCGCCTGGTCGGGCCAGGCCGCGCGAGGCCGGCCAGGTAAATCGGCGAGCTGGCGTGCACGAAGGGCAGCAGCACGAACTCGGTAAAGCCGCCAGTGCGGTCGGCGATACCGCGGATCACCCGCAAGTGGACGACCCAGTGCTCTGGGGAGTCCACGTGTCCGTACATCATGGTCGCGGTGGTCGGGATGCCTAGCTCGTGCGCGGTCGTGATCACCTCGATCCATGCGGCGGCGGGCAGCTTGCCCTTGGTCAGCACCCAGCGCACGTCGTCGTCGAGGATCTCCGCCGCGGTGCCGGGCAGCGAGTCGACGCCCGCCTCGCGTGCCCGCAGCAGCCATTCGGCGACCGGCAGCCCGGTGCGGGACGCCCCGTTCATGACCTCCATCGGCGAGAACGCGTGTACGTGCATATCCGGGCAGCGCCGTTTGACCTCGGCCGCGATCTCGAAATATGCAGTTCCCGGCAGATCGGGGTGAATGCCGCCCTGCATGCACACCTCGGTCGCACCGGCTTCCCAGGCCTCGACCGCGCGGTCCCCGATCTGCTCCAGCGAAAGGGTGTAGGCGTCCGCGTCGGTGCGCCGCTGGGCGAATGCGCAGAACCGGCAGCCTGTGTAGCAGACGTTCGTGAAGTTGATGTTGCGAGTGACGACGAAGCTGACCTCATCACCGTTCACCTCGCGGCGCAGCCCGTCGGCAAGCGCGGCGAGCGCGTCAAGTTCGGCGCCGTCGGCGGTCAGCAAGGCAAGTGCCTCGGCGTCGGTTAGGCGGGCAGGGTCGCGCTCAGCAGCCCGCAGCGCCGCGAGCACTTCTCTCGGCGCCCGCCGCCCGCCGACCCGAGCCAAGCCCGCCTCGACGCCCGAGGCAGCCGCAGCACCGCCCGAGGCGGGTGCGGCCCGGGTCGAGCCAACCCCGACGCCGCCCGAGCCAGTCCCGGCCCTGACCCTGGCGCCAACCTCGGCCCAGTCGCCGTACACCGAGTCGAAGTCGTCCCTGCGGTCCGCGGTCCGCCCTGTCGTGTCGATGCTAACGTGCAGGTCGGTACGGCCGCTGGCGGCCTCGCCCCACCCCCCATCGGGCTCCTGCCAGGGCAGCCCGCGCGGCCGGGACCCCGCCCGCGCGAGCCCGGTCGCCGGGTCAGCTAGCGCGGCAACATGCTGCGACAGCCGGGGGTCCAGCCACGGCTCGCGGATATACGGCGGGTAGATCGTCAGCCGCTCGGCCAGCTCGAACCCCCCGGCCGCGGTCCGCGCCGCCAGCTCGTCGATCTGCGGCCAGGGACGCTCCGGGTTCACATGGTCTGGGGTCAGCGGCGAGACTCCGCCCCAGTCGTCGATGCCGGCCGACAGGATGAGCCCGTACTCCTGGCCGATCAGGTTCGGCGGCGCCTGGATTCGCGCCGACGGCCCTAGCACAAGCCTGGCGACGGCGATCGTCGCGGCAAGGTCGGCGAGGCCGGCATCCGGGACAGCGCGCATCCTGGTGTCTGGCTTGGCCCGGAAGTTCTGCACGATCACTTCCTGGATGCCGCCGTATTCGCGGGCGACCTGGCGGATCGCGAAGATCGACTCTGCCCGCTCGGCCAGCGTCTCGCCGATCCCGATGAGGATCCCGGTCGTGAACGGTACGCTGCTTCGCCCGGCATCCTGCAGCACCCGCAGCCGCACCGCCGGGTCCTTGTCCGGGCTGCCGAAATGCGGTCCACCGCGATCGGTAAACAAGCGCCGGGCCGTGGTCTCGAGCATCATGCCCATGGACGGCGCTACTGGCTTGAGCCGCTGGAAGTCCTGCCAGCTCAGCACTCCCGGGTTCAGGTGCGGCAGCAGGCCCGTCTCCTCGAGCACCCGAATCGCCATGGCCCGCACGTACGAGAGCGTGTCGTCATAGCCATGCGCGTCCAGCCAGTCCCGCGCCTGCCGCCACCGCGCCTCGGGGCGGTCACCGAGCGTGAACAGGGCTTCCTTGCAGCCCAGCGATGCGCCATCGCTCGCGATCTTGACAACGTCGTCGGGGGAAAGGAACGGGGCCGTGACACGACCCGGCACCGTCACGAACGTGCAGTAAGCACAACGGTCTCGGCATAGCCGCGTCAGCGGGACGAACACCTTACGCGAGTAGGTGATCACGCCCGGGCGCCCGGCTGCCGCCAGTCCGGCGTCCCTAATCCTGGCGGCGTGCCCGCTCAGCGTTGCGAGGTCCTCGCCGCGAGCCGCCAGCAGGATCGCTGCCTCGGCCTGGTCGAGGGACTTGCTGTCCCTGGCACGAGCGAGAGCCCGCCTGATCGCGCTGGAACTGGCCGGGCCGGGCTGGTCAACGCTGATGGCGCCACCTCTCCTTCGGCTGTATGTGCTCCTGGCCACCGCCATCCGCACATGAGCGGACATCGGCTACCGCGATAACCAGACCGAGCACGCTGCGCTTCCCGGCGCCATTCAGGTGAGCTGATCCGACCTCGTCGTGGCCGGGATGCCGGAGGCGCGGTAGTGCCAGCCAGCGGCTCGCCAGGCGGCCGGGTCGAGCACATAGCGGCCGTCGACAACGTTGCGCGCCGCTACGACCGCGCCGAGTTCCCCGGGGTCAAGCGCGGCGAACTGCGGCCAGTCGGTGAGCACCAGGACGACGTCGGCGCCCGTGGCGGCCTCCAGCGCCGAGCCGGCATAGCTCAGCTCGGGCCAGGCACGGCTGGCGTTGTGTGTCGCGGCCG
Organism: Streptosporangiaceae bacterium; assembly: GCA_030038715.1. GTDB lineage: Bacteria > Actinomycetota > Actinomycetes > Streptosporangiales > Streptosporangiaceae > JAJYUU01. The sequence continues at coordinate 2,433 of JASHSO010000102.1, read as the reverse complement.
GGTCGTACACGGTGACCTCGGCCCCCATGCCGTGCAGGATCTGCGCCACGTCGAGAGCGGGTGAGTCCCGCACGTCGTCACTTCCCGGTTTGAACGCGGCCCCGAGCACGCACACCGACCGCCCGGCAACCGAGCCGCCGAGCACCTCGCAGGCAAGGTTCACCATGCCGGTCCGGCGGCCCAGGTTGATGGCGTCTACCTCGCGCAGGAACTTAAGCGCGTCCGCAGCGCCCAGCTCGGCCGCTCTGGCCAGGAAGGCCCGGACGTCCTTGGGCAAGCACCCGCCGCCAAAGCCCAGGCCGGGACGCAGGAACGCGGAGCCGATCCGCGGATCGGCGCCCAGCACTTGTGCCAGCATCGTCACGTCGGCGCCGGCCTTGTCGCATACCTCGGCGACGGCATTGATGAAGGAGATCTTGGTCGCCAGGAATGCGTTGGCTGCGACCTTGGCCAGCTCGGCGGTCGCCAGGTCCGTCACGAACACCGGGATGCCCGCCTCGACCTGGCGCGCGTACACCTGGCGCAGCAGAGCTTCGGCTCGCTCCGATGTCGCCCCGATCACGATCCGGTCCGGCTTCAGCGTGTCTGCCACCCCGTGACCCTCGCGCAGGAACTCCGGGTTCCAGCAAACCTCCGCGCCCTCCCCCACCGGTGCGATGCGCGACAGCCGGGCCGCCAGCGCTGCCGCTGTGCCCACCGGTACCGTCGACTTGCCCACTACCAGGCAGGGCCGCGACAGTCCCGGCGCCAGCGCGGCGATGCACGCATCCACCTGTGACAGGTCAGCCCCATTGCCGTCGCGCCGCTGCGGTGTGCCCACGCACAGGAAATGAATGTCCCCGAAGTCGGCGACCCGTTCGTAGGAGGTAGTGAACGCCAGCCGCCCCGCGGCCAGGCCCTCGCGCACCAGGCCCTCCAGGCCCGGTTCGAAGATCGGCACGTCGCCGCTGTTCAGCCGGGCCACCTTGGCCGCGTCGGTGTCCAGGCCGAGAACCTCAAAGCCCTCCGACGCCATGCACGCGGCATGCGTCGCCCCGAGGTATCCGGTACCCAGTACTGTCAGCCGAGGCCGGTCAGTCATCAATCCTCGTCTTTCGAGCGGACTGCTGTTGCCCACAAATCAGCGACACTACCTGCTAGTCCCACCAGCCTGCAGGCATTGTGCCGCCGGGCCAGGCATGGTACGCCGCCGGTCGATCGAGCTTATGGCACCGGGTTCCCCGGCCAACCCGCGCCATGGTCCAGTCCTGGCGAAGACTTGTTCGCGCCATGAGACAGTTGTCTGCCAGCATGGCCGGCGAGGCCGGAACCGGGCCCTTAGCGCAAGCGGCACGCCCGAGATCGGGCATAGTGTCTAGATGCTCTACTCAACGGTCCTGGCAGGTGGCAGCGGCACCAGACTGTGGCCGCTGTCGCGGGCCGGGCAGCCTAAGTTCCTGCACGCGCTGACCGGCTCGGACCGCTCCCTGCTTCAGGACACCGTCGACCGCCTTGAGTCGCTGTCCGCGCCGGCCCAGATCTACGTCGTGACCGGAGCCGCGCATGCGGCCGCGATCGAAAGCCAGCTCCCCGAGCTGCCGGCCGCCAACATCCTCGTCGAGCCGTCCCCTAAAGACTCCTGCGCGGCGGTAAGCCTCGCCGCCGCCGTGCTGGCCCGACGCGATCCCGACGCGATCATGGCTGCCTTCTCCGCCGATCACCTCATCGGTGACCGGCCGCGCTTCACCGAGATCGTCAAGCAGGCAGCCGCTGCCGCGCGGGAGGGGTACCTGACCACGGTGGGGATCCGGCCAGGCCACGCCGAGGTCCGGTTCGGCTACCTGAAGACCGGCGCTGTCGTGTGCGGCGAGGCCAGGAGGGTGGCGGAGTTCAAGGAGAAGCCGTCGGCCGAGGTGGCCGCCGCCTATCTCGAGTCCGGCCAGTACCTGTGGAACGCCGGCATCTTCGTCTTCGCTGTCCGGTCCTTCCTCGGCGAGCTTGCCGGGCAGCGCCCGGAACTGAGCGCCGGCATCGCAGCGGTCGCTGATGCCTGGGACACCCCCGACCGCGCGGCCGTGCTCGCTCGGGTCTGGCCCGGCCTGGAGAAGATCTCGGTCGACTACGGCGTGTTCGAAGGAGCCGCCGCGGCGGGCAGAGTGGCGACGGTCCCCGCCGACGTGCAGTGGAGCGACGTTGGCGACTTCGACTCGCTCGGCGAGTCGCTGCCGGCTGATGAGTCGGGGAACCTGCTGCTGGCCGACGCGAGCCGGGTCGTCACGCGCGACGTTAAGGACGCGGTGATCGTGTCCAGCACCGAGCGGGTGCTCGCCGTCGTCGGGCTCGACGACATCGTCGTGGTGGACACTGCCGACGCCCTGCTGGTGTGCGCGCGATCCAGGGCCCAGGAGGTCAAGCAGGTGGTCGACGAACTGCGTCACCGGGGGTTCCAGGACC
>JASHSO010000101.1 GCA_030038715.1 Streptosporangiaceae bacterium | reverse complement strand
GCTGGCGCTGGGCGTCGTCCATGGCCGCAGCGAACGCGGGCCGGAACACCGGGTCCATTGTGCCCGGCGCGCCAGCCAAAATCGCCGCAGCGAGCTCGGTGATGACCTCGCGCTCGCGGGCCTGGGCGGCAGCGAGACCCGACCGGCTCATCACGTAGTGCGCTGTGACGCCCTTGAGCAGCGCGCACTCCATGCGCTGCCGCCGCGGGACGGCCAGGTCGGCCGCGTACCGGCGGAGCGGCGGGCTGCCGGGCGGCCGCGTTGCCTGCTGAGCGGCCCCGCAAAGCCGGCCGATCAGCTCGCTGGTCAGGTTCTTCACGCATGCCAGCGACGACGGCGAGCCGTCGAAGGCCATCGGCCAGTAGCCGAGACCCAGCAGGGCCGTGAAGACCTCCTCCAGCTCGGCCAGGCTGGCGAAGCCCGCGGGGCAGTAAACGGCCAGCGTGAGTTCGGCGACGGCCCGGCGTTCCACCGGGTCCCGAAGCTGGCCTAGCGTGACCAGGCCGGCATGCAGGCCGTCTTCCAGGTCGTGCACGGAGTAAGCGACGTCGTCGGCCCAGTCCATCACCTGCGCCTCGAGGCACGGCCGCTCGACCGGCGCGCCGGCCCGGATCCAGGCAAAGGCCTCGGCGTCGGCACCGTAAGCGCCGTACTTGCCCGACGAACTGGCCGCTTCTCCCGGACCGAGCCAGGGGTACTTCAGCGTCGCGTCCAGAGTCGCCCGGGTCAGGTTCAGACCAGCCCCGGGCACCTTAGCCTCGAGGCGGGTGAGCAGCCGCAGACTTTGCGCGTTCCCCTCAAAGCCACCGCTACCGGCGGCAAGCTCAGCCAATGCGCTCTCGCCGTTGTGGCCGAAGGGCGGGTGGCCGAGGTCGTGCGCCAGGCAGGCGGCATCGACGAGGTCAGCGTCACAGCCGAGAGCCGCGCCCAGCTCACGCCCGATCTGCGCACACTCCAGCGAGTGGGTCAGCCTGGTGCGCGGGAAGTCGCCCGAGCCGACGGCCACGACCTGCGTCTTGGCCGCCAGCCGGCGCAGCGCCGAGCTGTGCAGCACCCGGGCGCGGTCCCTGGTGAACGGGCCGCGGCCGACGTTGTCGGCCTGCTTGGGCGCCTCAGACGCCCACCGGGCCGTGGCATGGCCGTCGTAGCCCACCCGTCACCTGCTGTCGCTGCCCCCGGTTGTCTCCATCACCGCCGCGCGGCCGGCCTCCAGCCGCGCGACCGGCACCCGGAAGGGGGAGCAGGACACGTAGTCCAGCCCGGCCGAGTGGAAGAAGTGCACAGAGTCGGGGTCGCCGCCGTGCTCACCGCAGACCCCGATCTTCAAGTCCGGCCGGGTCGCCCTGCCCTCCGCCACGGCAATGCGCACGAGGCGTCCGATGCCGTCGGCATCCAGCGTCTCGAACGGGGACACTCCGAACACACCGAGGTCGATGTAGCGGCTGAAGAAGGAGCCCTCCACGTCGTCGCGGGAGAAACCCCAGCCCATCTGGGTCAGGTCGTTGGTGCCGAAGGAGAAGAACTCGGCCGCCTGGGCGATCTGCCCGGCCGTCAGCGCGGCCCTTGGCACTTCGATCATCGTGCCGATCAGCGTGTGCACGGACGTGCCGGTCTCCTCGGCCACCTGGGCCAGCACCTTCTCGGTCTCATCACGCGCGGCCTCCAGTTCCTGCACGGCCCCGACCAGGGGAATCATGATCTCCGGCCGCGGGTCACCGCCCCGTCTGACTCGGTCGGCCGCCGCGTGCGCGATCGCCCGCACCTGCATCTCATACAGGCCGGGGATCACCAGGCCGAGCCGGACCCCACGCAGGCCGAGCATCGGGTTCTCCTCGTGCAGGCGGCGGACCGCCTCCAGGAGCTTGCGGTCCTGCTCGGTTGCCCCGTCCCCAGCCAGCGCGACCTTGACCGACAGCTCGGTCAGGTCCGGCAGGAACTCGTGCAGGGGCGGGTCGAGCAGCCTGATCGTGGTCGGCAGCCCGTCCATCGCCTTGAAGATCTCCACGAAGTCGCCCCGCTGCAGCGGCTCGAGGGCGTCGAGCGCCGACCGGCGGGCAGCCTCGTCCTCGGCTAGGATCAGCCGCTCCACGAGCTGGCGTCGCTCGCCGAGGAACATGTGCTCGGTACGACAGAGACCAATCCCCTGCGCGCCGAACCGCACGGCGCGCGCAGAGTCCTCCCCAGTGTCGGAGTTGGCCCGCACGCCCAGCCTGCGCCGGCCGTCGGCGTGCGTCATGAGCCTGTGCACAGCGGCGACCAGCTCGTCCGAGCCCGGGTCGAGCGAGCCCTCGAAGTATTCGACTACCGGCGAGGCGACTACCGGGACCTCGCCGAGGTAGACCGTGCCAGAGGTGCCGTCGATCGAGATCACATCGCCCTCGGCCACCGTGACGCCGCGCGCGCTGGTGAACCTCCGCGAGACCGAGTCGACTTCAAGCTCGTCCGCGCCGCAGACGCATGTCTTCCCCATGCCCCGCGCGACCACAGCTGCGTGGCTGGTCTTGCCGCCGCGACTGGTAAGGATCCCCTGCGCGGCGATCATGCCGTGCAGATCGTCTGGGTTGGTCTCGCGCCGGACCAGGATCACGTGCTCGCCGCGTTCTGCCCACTCAACAGCGGAGGCGGAGTCGAACACCGCCTTCCCCACAGCAGCACCCGGCGATGCGCTGACCCCCGTCGTGATCTTGGTGACATCCGAGCTAGCGTCGAAGCGCGGGAACATGAGCTGGGCGAGCTGACCGCCCGTCACCCTGGTCAGTGCCTCGTCGGTATCGATCAGACCCTGGTCCACGAGCTGCGTCGCGATCCGGAACGCCGCTGCGGCGGTCCGCTTGCCCACCCGGGTCTGTAGCATCCACAGCTTGCCGCGCTCGATCGTGAACTCGATGTCACACAGGTCCTTGTAGTGGTTCTCCAGGGTCTGCATGATCTGCATCAGCTCGCCGTAGGACTTGGCGTCGATCCGTTCCAGGTCCTGCAGGGGAACGGTATTGCGGATGCCGGCCACCACGTCCTCGCCTTGCGCGTTCTGCAGGTAGTCGCCGTAGACGCCCTGCTGGCCGCTGCCCGGGTCGCGAGTGAACGCCACCCCGGTGCCGGAGTCCATGCCGAGGTTGCCAAAGACCATGGCCACGACGTTCACGGCGGTGCCGAGGTCGGCGGGAATCCGTTCCTGCCGCCGGTACAAGATCGCGCGATCGGCGTTCCACGAGTCGAACACCGCCATGATGGCCAGGTCCATCTGCTCCCGCGGGTCCTGCGGGAAGTCCCGCCCGGTTGAGTCCTTGACGATGCCCTTGAAGGTCTCCACCAGGCCCTGCAGGTCACCGGCGTCGAGGTCGAGGTCGCTGCGCGTGCCCTTGGCGTGCTTGGCCGCGTCGATCGCGTGCTCGAACAGGTCGCCGTCGATGTCCAGCACGGTCTTGCCGAACATCTGGATCAACCGCCGGTAGGAATCCCAGGCGAACCGCTCGTTGCCCGCCTGCTTGGCCAGCCCATGCACGGATTCGTCGGACAGCCCGATGTTCAGCACCGTCTCCATCATCCCGGGCATGGAGAACTTGGCCCCCGAGCGCACGCTGACCAGCAGCGGATCGGCGTGATCGCCGAGCCTGCGGCCCATCTTGTCCTCGAGCCCGGTCAGGTGCTCGGTCACCTCGGCGGCTAGGCCGTCGGGCAGCGACCCGTGCTGCAAATAGTGGCGGCAGGCATCGGTGGTGATGGTAAAGCCGGGAGGAACGGGGAGGCCCAGGTTAGTCATCTCCGCCAGGTTGGCACCCTTGCCACCCAGCAGGTCCTTCATGTCCTTGTTGCCCTCGGTGAAGTCGTAGACGAGCTTCGGCACTGGAATGCACTCCTCGGATTTGCCGCTCCGCGGCCTCATGGCCCTCGACCCCGAGCCTATCGAGCCGCACAACGCGCCGCCGCGACGGTCACCGGACCGTCGCCCGTCGCGCGCAGCACCGCGGCGTGCCGGATGCGTCTAATGGTGGGGAGTACAAGGCAACGGAGACGGCATGACGTTCGAGGAGTTCGCCGCGAGGCGACTGCCTGCCGTGCTGGCGTTTGCCACGGTGCTGGCAGGTGAGCCTGCCACAGCCGAGGACCTGGTGCAGGAGGTGCTGATCAGGGCCTACGCCAGGTGGGGCGAGATTGGCGCGATGGACCGGCCGGAACTCTACGTGCGCAAGATGGTGCTCAACGAGTTCCTGTCGTGGCGACGCCGGTCCTGGCGGCTGGTCCCGGCCGCCGACATTGAGGCCGCAAGTGACAGCACAACGGACCACACCGCCGAGTACGCCGAGCACATGGCCATGCTGGCGCAGATCGCCAGGCTGCCGAGGCGACAGCGAGCCGTGCTCGTGCTGCGCTACTACGAGGACCGCAGCGATGACGAGATCGCTGAACTGCTGGGCTGCGTGCCCAGCTCGGTCCGGGCCTACGCGTCCCGGGCGCTCGCCACGTTGCGCGTCGAGTTGCGGGCCGAACCGGCCAAGCCAGCCGAACTGCAAAGGAAAGTCTGATGCCGACCGAGGAAGACATCAAGGCCGCGTTCCGTGACCTGGCAAGCCAGGCCCCGGACACCGGGACAGTGCTCGCTGAGGTGCGGAACCAACGGGCATCGCGCGGCCATCCCGGCGTTCGCCCCCTGTTTGGCGCCGCCAGGGCAGGCAGCCCACGTATGACACGTCGGCCGGGCGTCCCCCGGCTGGCCGCCGCTCTTGCCGCGGCCGCGGCCGTGATCGCCGTTGCGGGCACCTCGGTCGCGGTCTGGGGCGGCGGGCAGGCGGGGCGTCCGGCGAGAGCCTCGGGAAACTGCGCCTCTGTCACGGACTCCGGCGAGGGGCAGGCGCAGCACCCGGTGGACGGCTCCAGCCTGCTGGACCGCGTGCCGCAGTACTACATGGCGCTCATAGCCGAGCGGAACTCTACGCGCTATGAGGCAGTCGTTCGCGACACCGTGACGGGCGCTACCCTCGCTTGCGTCCGTCCGCCGTCCCGGTCCGTGAGGTTCTCCATGGTGGCCGGGGCGCCCGACGACCGCACGTTCGTGCTGGCCGCCTCCGTGCTGGGGAAGGGCGACGTGAAGATATTGCGACCCTCGCCGCCCGCCGTGCTGGACCCCACCAGGCTGTACCTTGCGCGCTTCAATCCGGCCAGTGGCTCGATCCGGCTGACCGCGCTGCCCATTGAGTTTCCGGCTCCCACGGACGTGGGCGGACTAGCGCTGTCGCCGACCGGGACCGAACTAGCCGTGTCGACACTGAGCTGGAATGCCCGTTCCGGAAAGGAGTACCTGCCGCAGATCAGGATCTACTCCCTAGCCAGTCATGGGGCCACCAGCAGCCCAGTCAAGGCGTGGACCGGGTCCGGCAATCACTACATGGGGACGATGTCCTGGGCGCGCACCGGATTGCTCGCGTTCGCCTGGGGGACTTCCTCGACCGGACTGGGAGTACGCCTGCTGAACACCGATGCCCCCGGTGGCAGCCTGGTCGGCGACAGTCGACTCGCGCTGGGATTCGCTGGCAAGGGCCCAGGGCTCCCGCTCCCGGGGTACGGGTGGATGCTGACCGCCGATGGCACCACGATCGCCGCGCCCAAGACCGGGCCACTCACGAGCAAGGTAACGGTTACGAAGGTCAACCATCATCCGAAGGAGACCGTCGTGTCGTCGAGCCCCGGCCCAGTGCTGGAGGAGTTCTCGGCAGCGACGGGGAGGCTGATCGGCACCATCGGACCGCACTGGCCCGCCGAAACCTTCGCCGCGACCCCAGCCATCCTCTGGACCAACTCCTCGGGCAGCGTCCTTGTCGCACTGGCTCCGCCCATCGGCGGCAAGTCCGCCCAGAAGGAGGTCCTCGGCGTGGTCAGTGGCAGCACGTTCGAGCCGATTCCCGGTGCGCCGGGAGGATACCTCGCAGTGAACGGGCTCTCCCCCGCGTTCTAATACTCGCCCGGCACACGCTCACGCCTGTGGACGCCCGCTACGGACCTCACCCATGGTGAACTGACCGCGCTTCGCCGTCCCCGCAGGGAAACGCCGCGAACCTGACACAGGTTCGCGTGCGCACCGGCTCCCGTCGACAGCTACCGCATCCGTGCGAAACTCAGCTATGAGCATGCCGATCCTCAGCCCTATCGGGCTGCTGCACCCCGGTGAGATGGGCGCGGCAGTCGGCCGCTGCCTGACCGAGCGCGGGCACACCGTGCTGTGGGCATCGGAGGGCCGCAGCGAGGAAACCGCGGCACGGGCCAAGGCAGCCGGCCTGACCGACGTCGGCACCGCCAGGAAGGTCGCCGCGGGCGCCAGCGTGATCTTGTCAATCTGCCCGCCGCACGCGGCGCTCGACGTCGCCTGGGCTGTGCATGGCTACACCGGCTTGTACGTGGACGGCAATGCCATCTCCCCTGGCACCGCGCGCGAGGTCGCGGCCCTTATCACTGGGAACGGCGGCCGCTACGTCGATGGCGGGATCATCGGCATGCCCCCGGCAAGGCCCGGCGGTACCCGGCTGTACCTGTCCGGCCAGGACGCCGCTCAGGTGCAGCAGCTGTTCGCCGGCACGGCGCTGGAGCCGCGCATCGTCGCTGGGCCGCTCACCGCGGCGTCCGCCGTGAAGATGGCCTACGCCGCCTGGACCAAGGGCACAGCAGCGCTGCTGCTCACGGCGCGGGCGCTGGCGCAAGCCGAGGGCGTCGAAGACGCACTGCTGGCCGAGTGGGCGCAGTCCCAGCCGCACCTGGCCGCCCAGTCCGCGCGGTCGGCAGGCTCGGCGGTAACCAAGGGCTGGCGCTGGGTCGGCGAAATGGAGGAGATCGCGCAGTCCATGTCTGCCGCTGGCCTCCCGGACGGCTTCCACCTAGCGGCCGCGGAGGTATTCCGCCGTAGCCCGCGACTGGGCGGTCTCCCGGACAGCCAAACCGCGACAGACACGGTACTGGCCGCGCTCGCCGGCACCGAACCCACTGACCCACGAGCCTAGGACCAGCGCCAACGAAGCGCCCGTCAGGGGGTGCCCTCGATGGTGACGTTGTAGACGCTGGCCTGGTATGTGCCGGACGAGTCTGGCGGCAGCAGCGTGAACCAGATCAGCAGATACCGCGCACGCACCGGAGCCGACGGGCTCAGACTGAACTCTCCGCCGACGTCGTTCGCACTGGCAGCGACGCTCAGGTCCGCCAGCTCCGGCACCTCTCCGGTGAGAAGCTCGAGGTCCGCTCCCCGCGTAGCGCCGAGCCGGACCCAGACAGTATTGATCGTTACAGAGCGGCCCATGTCGATCATCAGGCCCGTGCCGTCCTGCAGGTTCCCGAAGCGGGCCGAAAGGTACCAACTCGTCTCCCACGCAGTGGCCGGGCTGGCGTCGATCGCCAGTGCGGCGAGCTGCGGGTTGTCCCCGGAGCCGTAACCGCCCGGCCCGAACGCAGCGGCGCTGCTCGGGGTGAGCTCGACGGGAAGGAGGCCTGGAGTCAGCGGCGGCGTAGCCGCCGAAGGCTGCGCCGTGTGACTATGAGCCCCGCTGGTCGGCCTTGAGCCCGCCTGCGCCGCCGCCGACTGGGTGGAGCCAGCACCGACGTGGAAGACCACGATGTCGACAACCGCGAGCGACGCCCACACCAGCACCAAGGCAACGGGCCAGCGGGACCGTAGGCGCGCGAAGCGCACTCGCCCGCTGCGCAGCGGGACCTGCGGCGCGTCGTCCGCTAAGTCCGGCATGATCGGCCCAGCCGAGTCTCAGAGACCTGTCAGGCGCTCGGACAGGTAGCCAACCAGGCTGTCGATGCCGATGCGCTCTTGCTTCATGGAGTCGCGCTCGCGCACCGTGACGGCCTGGTCCTGCAGCGACTCGAAGTCCACGGTCACGCAGTACGGGGTGCCGATCTCGTCCTGGCGACGATACCGGCGGCCGATCGCACTCGCGTCGTCGAACTCGGTGTTCCAGTGCTGCCGAAGCTCCGCCGCCACGTCCCTGGCCTTGGGCGACAGGTCGGCGTTCCTGGACAGCGGCAGCAGCGCCACCTTGACCGGGGCCAGCCGGTGATCAAGTCGCAGCACCGTGCGCTTTTCGGGATTGCCCTGCGCATCCGGCGCCTCGTCCTCGTCGTAGGCCTCGAGCAGGAACGCGAGCATGGACCGGTCTACGCCGACGGCGGGCTCGACCACGTACGGGAGGTAGCGCTCGCCCGTCTCCGGATCCAGGTAGCTCATGTCCGCGCCCGAAGCCTTCGAGTGCACGCTCAGGTCGAAGTTGGTGCGGTTGGCGATGCCCTCAAGCTCGCCCCACTCGCTGCCGGGAAACTCGAACCGGTACTCCAGGTCGACCGTGCGCTTGGAGTAATGCGACCGCTTCTCCGGCGGGTGCTCGTACCGGCGCATGTTCTCCTTGCTCAGGCCGAGGTCTACGAACCAGTTCTCCCTGGCGTCGATCCAGTACTCGTGCCAGTCCTCGTCGGTGCCAGGCCGGACGAAGAACTCCATCTCCATCTGCTCGAACTCGCGGGTACGAAAGATGAAGTTCCCCGGGGTTATCTCGTTCCGGAACGACTTGCCAATCTGCCCGATGCCGAACGGGATCTTCTTGCGCGAGGTCTGCAACACGTTCTTGTAGTTGACGAAAATGCCCTGCGCCGTCTCCGGGCGCAGGTAGGCGAGCCCCGACTCGTCTTCGGTCGCGCCGAGGTAGGTGCGCAGCATGCCGTTGAACATTCGCGGCTCGGTGAACGCGCCCCTGGTCCCGCAGTGCGGGCAGGACAGGTCGGCGAGCCCGTGCTCGGGCGCGTGGCCGTGCTTCTCCTCGTACGCCTCGATGAGATGGTCGGCACGGAACCGGAAATGACAGGACTGACACTCGGTCAGCGGGTCGACGAACTCGGTGACATGCCCGCTCGTATGCCAGACCTGGGGCGCCAGGATCACGCTGGAATCCAGCCCGACGATGTCGTCGCGGGCCTGCACCATCGACTTCCACCACTGACGCTTGACGTTGTTCTTGATTTCCACGCCCAGCGGGCCGTAGTCCCAGGACGCCCGCAGTCCACCGTAGATCTCGCTGGAGGGGTAGACGATTCCGCGCCGTTTACTGAGACTGACGATGGTCTCCATGCGGTCGCTGCGTCGTGCCATCAAGTTCTCCATCCGGCTGGCGGTCGGCGGCTAGGCGAGCATGCGCGAAGCCCTTGTCGAAAATTTGGGGGCGGTGGGATGAGTCTAGCGGCACCACAGTCCTCCTGTCGCCCGGCTTTGCGCTGTGGGGCGGTAGCCTGGCTGCGGTTATCGTCTTCAGCTCGGCGAGGTGCCAGGTTGCGGTGAGCTCCAACCGGTCCCCCAGGCAGCGGGTCAGGCCGCTGCCTAGTGGAGACACCCTGTTCACGCCCGGTGCGTCACCGGCGCGGCAGGCAACCGAACGCAGGAGCGCCAAGGCGCTGCTGTACCTCCACCAGCTTCCTGCCTGGACCGTACCGGTCGTGCTGGCCGTGCTGGTGATCGTCGGCCTTGCCGTCCGCGGTCCTGGTGGCGCCGTCGCCTTGTGCGCCTTGGCAGCAGTGCTCGGCTGGCTGGCTTCGCTGTCCTGGCCGAGGCTCTCGGCGCGTGCGCGCCTGGTCCGAGTCCTGGTAGTTGCCGTGCTGCTGGCTCTGGCGGCGTTCCAGGCCGTTCGCTGAGCAGGCGCGCAGCGGTCTGGAGAACTCCGCGACCAACCACCCAGCAATTCCCGTCAACGTTCGGCGCGGCTAACCTGACGCTGTGTTGCCTTCGCGACGTCGGTTTGGCCGACATATTGCCCAGGGCCTGGCTCCGCTGGCGCTGACTGCGGCATTGACCTGCTTGGCGGGCGCGCCGCCCGCGACGGCTGCGCAGTCTGCGCCGACGACGTCGCGTTCGCCTGCGACGGCGATCGGGTCCGGGGCCGCGGCGCGTCCGGTGCTGCATGCCGCTCCAGCAGAACTCTCGCCCGCAGAGACCGTCCGGTTCACGGCCCCGGCGGAGATTACTCCCCAGGCCGCGGCCGTGTCGCAGGCCGACGGTCCGGCGGTCAGCGCATTCGGCGGCGAGCTGGTGAACGCCGTCACGGGCTCCGAGCTATGGGCGCAGGACCCCGACGTGAGCCGACCCATGGGCAGCATCACGAAGGTGATGACCGCACTACTGGTGCTGCAGGCCGGGGACCTCAACCAAGAAATCACCGTGACCAAGGGTGCCGTCCGGTACGCCGAGAAGGACGGCGCCAGTAGCGCTGGCCTGATCGCGGGAGACGAGCTCACTGCCCGCCAGCTGCTGTACGCGATGCTGATCCCATCCGGCTGCGACGCCGCGTACCTGCTTGCCACCGCCTACGGCCCGGGGCGGAGCGCCTTCATCGCCAAGATGAACGCGATGGCGGCAGAACTCGGCATGACGGCGACGCACTTCACGAGCTTCGACGGGATGCCCTACCCGACCGAGCACTCGACCTACTCCAGCCCCGCAGACCTCGTCAGGCTCGGCGAGGCAGCAATGCAATTCCCGCTGTTCCGCCAGATCGTGGGGCTGCGCCGCTACTACCTGCCAGCTAATGCGGAACACCACAGTTACCGATGGCAGCAGACCAACCTGCTGATCGGCTCCTACCCCGGCGCGCTCGGAATCAAGACTGGCAACACCAAGGCGGCGGGCAATTGCCTGCTGTTCGAGGCTAGCCGGGGCCCGACCACACTGATCGGGGTGGTCCTGCATGCCGCGCCGTCCAGCAACCCGAGCTCGGCGATCGCGGCTGCCCGCAAGATTCTGAATTGGGGCTTCGCCGTGGGGTTAGCGCTCCTCCGGGGACTTTGATGTCGAGTCGGGGGCGCTGAAGCCGACTCTGGGGACGCCGCAATCGACTCTGTTATGGTTGGGTGACCGCAAACTATCGCAAAAGGGTCGCCGAAATCACTGGAACCACTACATGGTCGTCTCAGGCCCTCGACTTGTCAATCTAAGTTGACGAAGCGGTCCGTCTGCCAGCGGCCGCCTTGCCGATGTTGGCGCGCCCGGTTGCGTCAACCTTAGTTGACGCAACCGGGCGCTGGGCTTACAGTGCGTCCGTGGCGGACGTGGTCATCGCTGGAGCCGGACCAACCGGGCTGATGCTGGCGGCCGAACTGCTTCTGGGCGGGGTAAAACCCGTCGTGCTAGAGCAGCTAGCGGAGATCAGCCAGGTACCGAAGGGAAACGGGCTCGTTGGCCAGATCGTGCAGGTGCTCGACTACCGCGGCCTGCTGGAACCGCTGCGGGTCGGCACGACCTACGCCGGGCCGGTCCCGGCGTTCAATTTCGGCCCGCTGCGCCTGGAGTTCTCCCAGCTAGATCACAGCCCGCTGGACGTGCTGGCGATACCACAGCGCCGCCTAGAGCAACGGCTCGCCGACCGGGTGGCCGAACTGGGCGGCACAGTCCGGCGCGGACACGAGCTGACCGGCCTGGAACAGGACGAGGAGGGCGTTAGCCTCCGCGTCCGCGGGCCGGACGGCGAGTACCGGCTCCGTGCCCGTTACGTCGCCGGCTGCGACGGCGCGCACAGCCTGGTGCGTAAGCAGGCCGGGATCGACTTCCCCGGCGTCACGTCCCGCGAGGTATCACGGATAGGACGGGTCCGTCTTCAGGCGGCCGCCGGGGAGCTGCGGGCTGGCGCCAGAACGCTGCGGCCGATGGAGCTGGTCAGGACCGAAACCGGCCTGTTCACCCTTGCGCCACTCGCCTCGCTAGATGCGCAGGCACCGCCCGGGACCTATATCGTGCACACGCGCGAGGACGGAGAAGCCGCTGCGAGTCCGGACGGGGAGCAGGCGGATGGGCCGATGACCCTGGACGACTTGCGCGCTAGCGTCCAGCGCGTGCTCGGCGCCGACCTGCCGATGAGCGACCCGCTGTACTTGACCAAGATCGTGGGCAACAGCCGCCAGGCCGACAGTTACCAGTCTGGGCGGGTGCTGCTAGCCGGGGACGCAGCGCACGTGTTCGGGATCGGCGGCTCGCTCAACGCCGGGCTGCTCGACGCGGTCAACCTTGGCTGGAAGCTGGCCGCCGAGGTAGACGGCCGGGCACCACCGAACCTGCTGCACTCCTACCACGTCGAGCGGCACGCGGCGGGCCAGCGCACGATCATGCAGACCCGCGTGCAGCGAGCCCTGTCGCGAGGCGGCGAGTACGCGGAGGCGCTGCGGGAGCTATTCGGCGAGCTGCTGCAGTACGCCGATACGCAGCGGCACCTGGGCGAGTTGCTCGCCGGCTCCGACTTCCGACATGACGCGGTGGCAGCCGAAACGGAACGGCATCCGCAGGCCGACCGTCTGGCGCCAGGCCGACCGCGAGCACTGGCCGCTCGGACCGGGGCACTGGCCGCTCGGACCGGGGCGCTGGCCGGACTGCTAGCGCCGGACCTGGCCCTAGAACTGGCCGACGGAACCAGGACCCGGGTGGCCGAGCTGATGCGGGCGGCGACTCCGCTGCTGCTTGACTTCACCCCGGACGGCCTGGCGGCGCGGGCCGCGGCGGAGTGGACCCAGCGCGTTCCCGCTCTCAAAGCCAAGCCGCTGGCCACGTCAAGCCCCGTGACCGCGCTGCTCGTCAGGCCCGATGCCTACATCGCCTGGGCGGGCGGGCCCGAGCCTGCCGACGTGTCCGGGCTGGAGCAGGCCCTGCGAACCTGGTTCGGCAGCTAAGCCGGCGGGGGCAGCGGGTTCGGCTCGGCGCCGCCATAGCGGCGCTCGCGGCTGGCGAAGATCTCGCAGGCGTGCCACAGGTGGCGCCGGTCGAAGTCGGGAAACAGGGTGTCCAGGAACACCATCTCCGCGTACGCGGACTGCCAGATGAGGAAGTTGGACGTCCGCTGCTCTCCCGACGAACGGACGAATAGGTCGACGTCCGGGATGCCCGGCTCGTCAAGGTAGCGCGCGAAGACCTTCTCGTCGACCTTGTCGGGGCGCAGTCGGCCCGCGGCGACGTCGGCGGCGATCGCCTTCGCGGCGTCGGCGATCTCCGCCCGGCCGCCGTAGTTCACGCAGAACTGCAGCGTCAGCACCGAATTGCCGACCGTCATCCGCTCCGCGTCCTCGAGCTCGGAGATCACGCTGTGCCACAGCCGCTGCCGACGCCCCGCCCAGCGCACCCGCACACCCATCTCGTTGAGCTGGTCCCGGCGGCGCCGGATCACGTCCCGGTTGAAGCCCATCAAGAAGCGGACCTCATCGGGGGAGCGCCGCCAGTTCTCGGTGGAGAAGGCGTAAGCGGACAGGTACGGGATGCCCAGCTCGATTGCGCCCATGATGACATCGAACAACGCGCCCTCGCCTGCCTTATGGCCCTCGGTGCGGGGCAGACCGCGCTGGCGCGCCCACCGGCCGTTGCCGTCCATCACCAGCGCCACGTGCCGGGGCACGAGCTCGCCGGGTATCTTCGGCGGCTGCGCCCCGTCCGGGTGCGGATAAGGCGGCTTGACCTGGCGATTCATGGGCCTCCTCAGCCTTCAGGCGTGCTCCACGTGACGCAGCGAGCGGATCGAGTGCTCCAGGTGCCACTGCAGGTAGGCGGCGGTCAGGCCGCTGCACTCCACCTGGTGCCGGAGCTCGCTGCCGTCGGCGTACGCCCAGTCGCCGCGCATTAGAGCGCTCATCAGGGCCAGCGTGGCGGCCGACGGCGTCGCCGCGCCGGGCGCCCGGCAGGACTGGCAGGTCAGGCCGCCCGATGCCAGGCCGAACGCACGCAGCCCGCCGGTCGCCCGCGCCTGGTCGGCCGGGGTCCCGCAGACGGCGCA
>JASHSO010000100.1 GCA_030038715.1 Streptosporangiaceae bacterium | reverse complement strand
CCGAGTACACCACGTTGTAGTAGTGGTCTTCGAGCTCGACCCGCGGGTTGTCGAGCTGCTCGATGAGCACCTTGTCGGGGCTAGCGGCCGCAACGGTCTCGGCTATCTGCCGCACCGACATCGTCTGGGTCAGCTGGTTGAAGACGCGGAACTCGCCGCGGTCGGCCGGGCTCTCGCACGCCAGCTGGATGCACCGGACGGTGTCCCTGATGTCGATCAGGCCACGGGTCTGGCTGCCGTTGCCGTACACAGTGAGCGGCATGCCGAGCACGGACTGGATCACGAAGCGGTTGAGCACGGTCCCGAAGACGGCGTCGTAGTCGTACCTGGTCGCCAGCCTGTCGTCGGCCGCGGTCTCCGCCGTCTGCTGGCCGTACACCACGCCCTGGTTGAGGTCCGTGGCGCGGATGCCCCAGATGCGGCAGGCGAACTCGATGTTGTGGCTGTCGTGCACTTTGGATAGGTGATAGAAGGACCCCGGCCGCTTCGGGTACAGCACCCGGTCGGTACGTCCCTTGTGCTCGATGTCCAGCCAGCCCTCTTCGATGTCGATGTTCGGCGTGCCGTACTCGCCCATGGTGCCAAGCTTGACCAGGTGAATGTCGGGGTCAATCTCGGCGATCGCGTACAGCACGTTGAGCGTGCCGACCACGTTGTTGGTCTGGGTGTAGACGGCGTGCTTGCGGTCCACCATCGAGTACGGCGCGGCTCGCTGCTCGGCGTAGTGCACGACGGCGTCGGGCGCGAAGTCCGAGATCATGTGGTAGGTGAACTCGGCGTCGCACAGGTCGCCCAGGTAGGTCGCAATGGCCTTTCCGGTGATCGCGCGCCAGGTGCTCACCCGAGTCTGCAGGGACTCGATCGGCACCAGGCTGTCCACGCCCATCTCGAAGTCGTAGCTGCGCCTGGCGAAGTTGTCCGCCACCGCCACGTCGTGCTCGGTCGCAGACAGGTGCAGTGCAGTTGGCCAGCCGAGGTAACCGTCTCCGCCAAGTACCAGGATCCGCATGACGTTGCTCCCGCCTTGACCAGTGCGTCCGATCGGTTCGTTATCCTTGGTCCTGGCTGACCCGGCGGTCGTCGGCGACTTGCGTCAGCCCGTTCCCATTTCTTTGCTCCGCTTGCGGCGGTTGCCGCCGCGGAAGTTCGGCACGGCAGCTGGGTTTCGCACGAAGCCCTTCTAGAGTTCCCGTACTGTATACCTGTCTCGCTTGAAAATAGTCCCGTCCTAAGCTAGGAAGCTGATGGCCGCCGTACCGGAGAAGATCACCCGCGCCGCCTGGCGTCTGGCTCCTGCCCCGCTCGAGCGCAAGCTGCGGACCGAGGCCGGCATGCGCTTCCTGCGGTTTGTCCCAGCGGCCGTGGCGGCGGTGATCACTAGCCAGGTTGTGCTGATCATCTTGACCGGTCCGTTCAACCTGGGCGGATTCACCTCGGGCTTCCTCGCCTCGATGGTCGCGGCAGCGGTGAGCTACGTGATGAGCCGCTGGGCTTGGGAGCGCAAGGGCAAGCCCGACCTGCTGCGGGAGACATTGCCGTTCTGGATCGTGTCGGTCGCGGTGTGGGTCATCCTCGGCCTGACCACGCACTTCGCCAACAGCTGGGCCCACTCGATGGGCCTGCACCACTTGGCGCGACACCTCGTCGTCAACGGCGCGTACTTCGCGATGAACTGCGTGACGTTCGTGTGCCGCTTCCTGATCTTCCACTACTTCCTGTTCAGCAATAAGGGCGGCAAGGGCGGCCAGACAGTGCCGGGCGACGAGGTCATTCAGCCCAAGGTGACAAGCTGACGGCTCGCCCCGTGCTGGGCTTTTGACCGGAACGCGCTCGCTCCGGCCAGCGGCCCCCCGCAGCGATGCGGTGCTCAGTCAGCGATGGCGCGCTCCGCGGAGACCCGCTGTGTCATGCTGGAAGGCCAATGGCGCTGGTCCAGAGCCGGGTGGCGGGCTTGCTGCCGTTGGGCCTGAGGAAGTGGGGGGCGTCGTGACCTGGCCGGAGAGGTCCTCAGCGGTAATAGACCCGGTCATCGAGGAGTCATACCGGGTGCTGCGGGCGAAGCTTGATCTGTCCAGGCTGCCCAAGTTCAGTCGCGACGTCACTGAGCGCGTGATCCACGCCAGCGCGGATTATGACTATTTTACCGATATAAAATGTGATGAAGATGGGCTGGCCGAGGCCGTTGCGGCGCTGGCCGCTGGTGCGCCGGTGATCGCCGACGCGGCGATGGTGGCGGCCGGGATCACGAAATGCCCGGTCCTGTGCAAGATCAACGAGCCGCTGACCAGAAGGCTGGCTCGGACCGCGTCGATCACGAGGGCGGCCGCCGCGGTGCGGCTCGCCTTCGGCGAGGCCGGCCCCGGCGCGGTCTGGGTCGTGGGCGGCAGCGCCGCGGCGCTGGCCGAGATCTTGAGCCGCCGCGTCGAGCCCGCGTTCGTCATCGGTCTTCCGGCGGGCTTGATAGGCGCGGCGGAAGCAAAGCAGGCACTGCGGGCCAGCGGGCTGCCCTCGATGAGCAACGTGTCGGGGAAGGGCGGTCCCGCGGTGGCCGCTGCCGCCTGCAACGCGCTGCTGCGGCACGCGCTAGCGGCCACCGGGTCGCGCGCCGGGTGGGGTCCTGGTGGCCCGCCGCTGGGTCCCGACGACGACCTGGCGGCCTGGTAGCGTGGCAGGCCGGGCGTGACGGCGGCGGGGAACGCCTACCCAGACGACCAGCGGGCCGCCGTCTACCGGGTGATCGAAGAACGTCGGGACGTCCGCCGCGGCTTCCTGGCCGACCCGGTGCCGGCCGAGGTGATCGATCGGGTACTGGCTGCGGCGCACCGGGCGCCGTCGGTCGGCCTCAGCCAGCCCTGGGACTTCGTCCTCATCACCGACCCGGACCAGCGAGCGAGGATCAAGGCGCTGGCCGAGCGCGCTCGCCAGGAGTATGCCGCGGAGTTGCCGGGAGCACGCGCACGCGCCTTCGACGCACTCAAGACCGAGGCGATCCTGCAGGCGCCGCTCAACATCGTCGTGACGTGTGACCCGACCCGCGGCGGGCGGCACACCCTCGGCCGCCACGCTCAGCCGCAGACTGCCGCCTACTCCAGCGTGCTCGCGGTCGCGAACTTGTGGCTCGCAGCACGGGCCGAGGGGCTCGGGGTGGGCTGGGTGAGCTTCTTCGACGAGCGCGAGCTCGCCGCCGAA
Organism: Streptosporangiaceae bacterium; assembly: GCA_030038715.1. GTDB lineage: Bacteria > Actinomycetota > Actinomycetes > Streptosporangiales > Streptosporangiaceae > JAJYUU01. Next base: position 10,461 of record JASHSO010000100.1, on the reverse strand, counting down.
CTGGGCCTGCCGGCCCACCTGCAGGTGGTCGCCTACCTGTGCGTTGGCTTCGTGGCAGAGTTCGGGTCCGAGCCGGAACTCGAGCTGACCGGGTGGGCCCGCAGGCGACCGCTGGCGTGGGCGGTGCACTCTGCGGAATACGGCAGGCATCAGCTTCCCGGCCGGGACGCGGTGAGCTTGATCGACGACGTCCTGGATGCCATTTCGCCGCTGGATGCCGCTGCGATGGCGGCGGCCAGGCAGCGGCAGGCCGCGATGACCAAGCCCGCGGGCTCGCTCGGTGTGCTCGAGGACGTGTCCGTGCAGCTCGCCGGCCTCGCCGGTGACTGCCCGCCGCCGCTGCCTGAGCCTGCGGCGGTGGCCGTGTTCGCGGCCGACCACGGTGTGCATGCGCAAGGGGTCACTCCCTGGCCGCAGGAGGTCACGGGCCAGATGGTGGCCAACTTCCTGGCGGGCGGAGCCGTGGTCAATGCCTTCGCCGCGCAGGCGGGCGCGGAGGTGCTGGTTGTCGACGTCGGCGTCAGCGGTGATCTTAGCGCCATGCCCGGCTTGCTTCCGCGCAAGATCGCCAGGGGAACTGCGGACTTCACCAGTGGGCCGGCGATGAGCCGCGATCAGGCGATCGCGGCCATCAGTGTCGGCATCGAGGTGGCTCGAGACCTAGTCGTCGCGGGTAACCGATGCCTGCTGACCGGCGACATGGGGATCGCCAACACCACGGCGTCGGCGGCCTTGATCTGCGCTTTCACGGGCGAGGACGCTGCCCGCGTGACCGGGCGCGGCACCGGCATCGACGATGAGAGGTTGGCCAGGAAGGTCGCGGTCGTGCGCCGCGGCCTCGCGCTGCACCAGCCTGACCCGGCCGACCCAGTGGGCACGCTGGCCGCTGTTGGAGGCTTTGAGCACGCAGCCCTGGCGGGTTTCGTGATCGCGGCCGCGGCGCTGCGAATCCCGGTCATCCTTGACGGCGTCATCGCCGGGGCGGCCGCGCTGGCGGCCTGCGCGCTTGCGCCCGGCAGTGCGTGCTGCCTGATAGCCGGGCACCGCTCGGCCGAGCCCGGGCACACGATCAGCATGGCGCAGCTCGGCCTGCGCCCGCTCGTCGACCTCGGCATGCGTCTCGGCGAGGGCACCGGCGCGCTGCTGGCGCTGCCGATCGTGCAGAGCGCGGTTCGCGCGCTACGGGACGTCGCGACGTTCGACTCGGCCGGGGTTACGGAGAAGGACTAGCCGGCGGTCGCGGTGCGAGCCTGCCCGTGCCGGCGGACTGGTGACCACGTCTGCTCCCGTTTCAGCGCTGGTGACGGTAATCTGCCTTTGCGACGCACAACTACCTCTAGGCCTGGATGTTGTCGCCCCGAGTGCCGGACAAGGGGGTGCTGAGGCGCTTGAGAGCCGTGATTGTGGTGAGGTGTCTTCAGCGCGGCGGTGGCATGCATTCCAGGCTCCTCTGGCCCGCCAGCGGATTACCTCGCAGTTGCTGCATCGCGGGTCAGGCGAGGAGCAGGATCCGGCCAATGACGTGACGTGGACCGTCCCCACGACGGCTCATGACGAGCAACTCTAGCCTGGGGCAGGAGACCGGGAAGGATGACCGAAGGACAGGAAGCCGCCGCGGCACCGGTGCCGCGAGGCGAGACCGGCGGGCCGTTCTCGGTTTCGGCGCGGGCCGCGGGCACTGCCACCGGCGTCGCTGCCCCTGAGGTCACGCTGCGTACGCCAGCGGCTCCCGGCCAAGAGCCAACCGAGCCCGGGGTGGCCGAAAGCGACGCACCCGAGCAGGAGGAGTACGTCAGGGTAGACGCCCGCAAGCTCGAGGCGGCGCTGCAGGCCTTGCGGCGCTGCCTGGTCACGATGCCACTGCCGCTGGAGGTCCCTGGTGTCGCCGCAGCCCGGGCTGAACGGCTCAAGTTGCTGAGCCAGATAGATGACTACCTGCTCCCGCGGCTGCGCCAGTCGGGTGCACCCATCCTGATCGCCCTGGTGGGATCGACGGGTGCCGGCAAGTCGACCCTAGTGAACAGCGTGGTCGGCAAGGAGGTCAGCGCTACCGGCATCCGGCGCCCGACTACCAACAGCCCGGTCCTTGCCTGCCACCCAAAGGACATCCACTGGTTCGCGGAGAACGTGTTCTTGCCGACGTTGCCCCGCGTGCGCCAGCAGGGCCTGGCGATGCCTGGCAGGGACGGCCTGCTCGTGCTCGCTGCCTGCGAGGGAATGCCGGAGGGCGTCGCCATACTGGACACGCCCGACATCGACTCGGTAGTGGAAGCGCACCGGGAGTTCGCGCACCAGTTCCTGGATGCGTCGGACCTCTGGCTCTTCGTGACCACGGCTCGCCGCTACGCCGACGCGGCCGTGTGGGACATGCTGAAGGATGCTCGTGACCGCGGCGCGTCGCTTGCCGTCACCCTCTCCCGGGTGCCGCCAGCAGCGGCCCCGCAGCTTGTAGCTCACTTCGACGCGATGCTGGAGGCCAACGGACTGCGCGAGGTCCGGCGATTCGTGATACCTGAGACGGTCGTCACCGACTCGCGCCTGCCCGCGGTGGTTGCCGAACCGGTCAGGAATTGGCTGTCGGACACGGCCCGGCGCGAGGACCGCCGCGTCGCCGTGCTTACCCAGACAATGTCTGGTGTGCTAGACACTTTCCGCAACCGCGTTCCCGCACTGGCCAATCAGGTCGCAGCCCAGCAGGACTCCCTCACCCAGTTGCGCGAGTCGGTCGAGTCGGCCTACGCGGCCAGCCTGACCGAGCTGGACGAGGCCACCGGGGACGGCTCGTTGCTTCGCGGCGAGGTGCTCGCCCGCTGGCAGGACTTCGCAGGGACCGGTGACTTGGTCCGGACCTTGCAGGTCAAGCGTCGGCGCGGACCGAGCGCTAAGCCCAAGAAGCAGCGGCTGCCGGCGCGGGCCGAGGCGCTGCGGGAAGCACTCCAGGAGGGCCTGGAATCCCTCGTCAGCGCCACCGCCGATCGTGCCGCCGAGCAGGCCGTGGCGAGCTGGCAGCGGCAACCGGCTGGCGCCGCGCTGCTCGCCGAGCTGGCCGGGGCCTCGGGCACGCTAGGTAACGGCGCGCTGGGAAGCGAGGCGGACTTCGTAGCGGCTGCGCTGGCGGACCTGGGCGTCCTGACCGAGCCGAACGGCACGGCCGAGCGAACCAGCCCGGACTTGCTAGCCAGGGCTAGCCCGGGACTGGCGGCGGTGGCTGCCAGGGCGATCGGCAACTGGCAGGAACATGTTCGCCATCTTGTGCAGGCCGAGAACGTGACGAGGCGGTCGATAGCCCGGGTCGTTTCCTTTGACGACCAGTCACTGGCGCTGCTGTTGTCGATCGGCATACTCGGCTACGCCGCCGCAGACGTGCACGCGGTCGAATCCGTCGGCGCAGTCTCTCAGGAGCTGCTGACCTCGCTGTTCGGGGCTGGAGCACTGCGCGACATAGGGGCCAGGGTTCGCCGCGACCTGCATGACAGGGTCAGCCTGCTGCTGGAGGAGGAGGCGCGCCGGTTCTCGGCGATCCTGGCGGCCGCGGGGGCGCCCGAAGAGTCAGCGGGCGCCGATCTCCTGCAGGCAGGCTACGCGCTTGAAGGTGCCAGATGACGGCCACGCTGGCGACCCGCGTGGAGCCGGCAGCCGAGCGCTCCGGTCTCTCGACCCGGCTGACCGCGCTGGCCAGGATGGTACAAATCGGCGCCGTCCGCACTGGCCCCGACGGCTTCAGCGAGCAGTTGCTCGCCGATGCCAGCGGGCTGCTGACCCGGGCGGGGGAGCGGCTCATGCTGTCTGCGGACCACACCGTGGTGGCGCTGGCCGGAGGCACAGGGAGCGGCAAGTCGTCGCTGTTCAACCAGCTAGCCGGCGCCGATTTCTCAACCGTCGGCGTGACAAGGCCGGTGACACGGGAAGCCCACGCCTGCGTATGGGGAGTGAGCGGAGCCGGGTCGCTGCTTGAGTGGCTCGGCGTGCCGCGCCGGTATCGCTATGCAAGGGCGAGTGCGCTCGGCCGCGGCGAGCGGTCGATGAACGGGCTGGTCCTACTCGACATGCCCGACCATGACTCGGTCGTCGGGCACGCCACGGGCCTGGTTGACCGGCTCGTCGGACTGTCGGACCTGCTGGTCTGGGTCCTTGATCCGCAGAAGTACGCAGACGCCGCGGTGCACAGGCGCTTCCTGGTTCCGCTCGCCGGTCATTCCGAAGTCATCGCGGTGGTGCTGAACCAGGCCGACTTGCTAACAGCGGGCCAGATCGATGACTGCGTTCAGGACCTGCGACGCCTGCTGGACTCGGAGGGCCTGCACGATGTGCAGGTGTTGGTCACCTCAGCGACCAGCGGAGCCGGCATTGAGGAACTGCGCATGATGCTGATCGAGGCCGTCTCCGCCAGAAGGGCGGCCGTCACCCGCATCTCGGCCGATGTCGGCAAGGTCGCGGCCCGATTCGAGCCGTATGCCGTCGCCGATGGGCAGGACGCGGCTGACGGCTCTGGCACCGTCAGCCTGCCCGTCGGCGCCGCGGCTGAGCTGGCTGTCGCCTTTGCCCGCGCATCCGGTGTCGCGGCTATCGCCGACGCGCTGCGCAGCGCGAGAGAGCTCCGCGCTGTCGACTTCATCGGCTGGCCGGTCGGCTGGATAGCCGAGCGACTCAGGAGCCGCAATCCGGTGCGTAAGGTCAGGCTGGGAAGGCTCTGGGACGAGCTGCGAGGGCTCAGCGCCGGCCCGTCGGGTGCACAGCAGGCCGAGATCGACATCGCGCTGACCAGGGTGGCCGACGAACAAGTGCCACCCCTGCCCCGGCCTTGGTCGCGTACCGTGCGGGCTGCGGTCCGGTCGAGGGCTGGTGACATCCCGGCGGCACTCGGGGCCGAGATCGGCGCAGCGCTGCCGAAGGAGAGCGCTGTCATGCGGTGGTGGCGGGCCATCGGCGTGCTGCAGGGTCTGCTGCTCGGCTGCACCCTGATCGGCCTGGCGTGGCTGGTGACCCTGCTGGTCTGCGGGGTCTTCGGGGTCGGGTCTGGCGTGCCGCGGCTCTTCACGAACGTCTGGCTGATGCCATGGCTCGGGGCGGTTGTCCTGGTGGCCTTGACGGCGGGCTGGCAGGTGGCGCGGACGAGCACCAATGCGGTGCGGGCCGCGGCGGAGAACGAAACCGGGCTGCTCACCGATGAGATTCAGCAGCGCATGGCCGCGGTGGCACAGCAGCTCGTGGTAGCTCCGGCTGAGGTCGAGCTGGCGGAGCTCGAGCGATTCCGGACCGAAATGCGCGCAGCGACGGGCGGGTATGGCTAGCCGCGGCGGCGCCTACCCGGGGCGCTGTCGTTGACTTATCACATCTGATATACTTGGTCTATGGCAGGGGAGCGTCCGGACCAGGCACGGGCTTCGGGACACTCTCTTGCCGATGCCAGCGCCGAACTACTGGCCGTGCTGGAGTCCGCATCGCGCTTGCAGCAATTGGTTCCGGACGCGGTTCTCGTCGGAGGGTCGGCAGCGGCTCTCTACGCTGGCCACCGGGACTCCTTCGATCATGATCACGTTCTCGCGGATCTGCGGGACCGGTTCCTAGTCGTGCTCGAGGCCCTTGAATCCGAGGGCGAGTGGGTGACCAATCGGGTGGTCCCGGGGAAGCTCATCCTCGGCCGGCTAGGGGATATCGAAGCCGGCGTCCGTCAGATGATTCGCACCCGGCCGCTGGAAACCACGCACATCACACTTCCGTCCGGGCGCGTGCTGACAGTTCCGACGGCAGAAGAGACGCTCCGGGTCAAGGGATTCCTGATCGTGCGACGCAATCAGACTCGCGACTACGTGGATGTCGCAGCGCTCGCGGATCGTTACGGCCTGGCTGCGGCTGCAGGGGTGCTGGCCAGGATCGACGACTATTACGCCGACCAGCACGGCGCGGGCCGAGGCGTCGGCGCGCAGCTAGCCCGCCAGCTCGCCGATCCTCGCCCGAACGACTCGTCGGTGACGAGGGAACTCGGCGCGTACCGCAATCTGGCGGCGCGTTGGACCGAGTGGGATCAGGTGCGCTCGGTATGTCGGCAACTGGCTGCCGACATGCTCGAAGCGGAGACGTGATCATGGCCCTGGCATTCCGCAACCTCACCATCACACCCGACGCTCCGGTGTCGCAGTGGCCCACCGAGGCCGTGCAGACCGCGCTCGAACGCGGCGACCTGGCGGACTGGCACCGCCTCGTCACTGAGATGCAGGCCAGTCCCTGGGGCAAGACCGCGCGGCAGGTGGAAGAGGTGCTCAGCCACTCGCGCCCTTATGGCGTCGCCGCCGCCATGGAGCTGGTCCTTTCCCGTGCCCGCCAGCGAGCCGAGGCAGCAGAGCGCGCCACCGTCGCCGCGGAGATTCGGGCCGCTGTCAAGGATTCGGGGCTGAGCCAGGCGGAGTTCGCCTCCCGCATCGGGACGTCCGCCTCTCGGCTGTCCACCTACGCAGCTGGCAAGGTGACTCCCTCGGCCACGCTCATGCTCCGGATCCGCCGTGTTGCCGGTCGGAATGGCCACGACGAATGGTGACCGCGCACCCGGCGAAGGGCCATGAAGGGCTGGCTCTCGTCCACAGGTGAGGCCGCACTCCGGCAGATATCCACACGCGGTGTTTATTGGCAGGTTCCGGCTTAGCAGCTGACCCCATTCTTGACTGGCTGACCGCCGGCGACGTGCCGCCGGAAGCGATGCGGTGATTGTCGCCGCGCCCCGGACCGGGAGGTCGAGAATGAGCAACGAGGCGTACTTCAGCGTGACCGGCTATGTTGCGACACAGCCAGTGACCGGTACAACGAGGTCGGGAGTGCCCACTCTGTCGATGCGGATCGGGTGGACTCCGCGCCGACTCGATCAGGGTACTGGCGAGTGGGTCGACGAGCCCACGTCGTTCGCCAGCCTGAAGTGCTATCGCAAGATAGCTGAGAACGGGTTCACCTGCCTGCACAAGGGCGATCCGGTCACGGTCAAGGGCAGGCTGCGGGTTCGCGAGTACCAGGATCAGGCTGGCGTCAGGCGCACGTCGGTCGACATCGTGGCCGATTCCCTCGGGCACGACCTGTCCAAGGGCATGAGCTTCTACAGCAGGCCCAGGCCGCCAGCGCCACAGCAGGGCCAGGAGCGCAGTGAAGCGGACGAGGCCGTGCCTGCCAGCGGCGTAGCGGGCCGCTCCGAGGGTGATGTCGCCGTAGAGCCGGGAGATCGGTTCGTTGACGACGACGAACCGCTGGGCGAGCACGATGCCGAGTCAGCCGTCCATGTCGCCGAGGACTTCGCCGTCCCGGTCTGAGACGAGGGCAGGCTGATAGCTGCAGCGTCATTGGCCAGATGACAGTCCGAGGTCAGCACGTCCGGCCCAGCGGTGCGGATAGCGGTGGGCTCCCGCGCCTGGCAGCCGTGATCGGGCGCCAGGCCAGGCGCGCATCCGCCCGCGATTCGGAGCCCAGGCCGGGTGGACCTAATCTTGATGGCATGCCGGAGTTCATCTACCAGATGAGCCGTGTCCGCAAGGCGCACGGCGACAGGGTCGTTCTCGACGACGTCACGCTCGCCTTTCTGCCCGGGGCAAAGATCGGGGTAGTCGGGCCCAACGGCACCGGCAAGTCCACGCTGCTGCGGATGATGGCGGGAGTCGAGCAGCCGTCCAACGGGGAGGCCAAGCTGATGCCGGGCTTCACCGTGGGGCTGCTCGATCAGGAACCCAGCCTGGACCCGGCCAAGACCGTTCTGGGCAACGTCGAGGAAGGCGTTGCGGAGACGATGGCGCTGCTTGATCGTTACAACGAGATCGCCGCCGAGATGGCCACCGACTACTCCGACACGTTGCTCGAGGAGATGGGCAAGCTGCAGGAGCAGCTCGACCACAAGAACGCCTGGGATCTGGAGAGCCAGCTTGAGCAGGCCATGGACGCGCTACGCTGCCCGGCGCCGGACGCGGACGTCACCGTGCTGTCAGGCGGCGAGCGCCGCCGGGTCGCGCTGTGCAAGCTGCTGCTCGCCCAGCCGGATCTGCTCTTGCTGGACGAGCCGACCAACCACCTCGACGCCGAGAGCGTCCAGTGGCTGGAGCAGCACCTGGAGAAGTACCCGGGCACCGTGGTCGCGGTCACTCACGACAGGTACTTCCTCGACAACGTGGCGGGCTGGATCCTCGAGCTTGACCGCGGCCGGGCTTACCCGTACGAGGGCAACTACTCCGTCTACCTGGAGACAAAGGCCGCCCGCCTGAAGATCGAGGGCCAGAAGGATGCCAAGAGGCGGAAGCGTCTTGAGGACGAACTTGAATGGGTCCGCTCCAGCCCCCGCGCCCGCCAGGCCAAGAGCCGCGCGAGGCTGCAGCGGTTCGACGAACTCGCAACCGAGGCTGACCGGGACCGCAAGCTGGACTTCGAGGAGATCCAGATTCCGCCCGGCCCGCGGCTGGGCTCCCAGGTCGTCGAGGTCAGCGAGCTGTGCAAGGGTTTCGACGACCGGGAGCTAATCGAGGACCTGAGCTTCAGCCTGCCGCAGGGCGGCATCGTCGGGGTGATCGGTCCGAACGGCGTCGGCAAGACGACCCTGTTCAAGATGATCGTGGGAGAGGAGAAGCCGGACTCGGGCACGATCAAGGTCGGCGACACGGTCCAGATCTCCTATGTGGACCAGCTTCGCTCGGGGATCGACCCCGACAAGAACGTCTGGGAGGCGATCTCGGGAGGGGAGACCCTCATAACCGTCGGCAAGACCGAGATCCCGAGCCGGGCGTATGTAGCGGCATTCGGCTTCAAGGGCAGCGACCAGCAAAAGCCAGCCGGCCTGATGTCCGGGGGAGAGCGTGGCCGGGTGAACCTGGCGCTGACCCTCAGGCAAGGCGGCAACCTGCTCCTGCTGGACGAGCCGGCCAACGACCTCGACGTGGAGACCCTGTCGTCGCTGGAGAACGCGCTACTGGAGTTTCCTGGCTGTGCCGTGATCACCAGCCACGACCGCTGGTTCCTCGACCGGATCGCCACCCACATCCTGGCCTGGGAGGGCGGCGCCAACTGGTTCTGGTTCGAGGGCAACTTCGACGCTTACGAGAAGAACAAGATCGAGCGGCTGGGCGCCGAGGCAGCCAGGCCGCACCGGGTCACCTACCGCAAGCTCACCAGGGGCTGAAACCCGGCAGGCTAGCTGCGCTGCCGCACGTCAGCCGAGGTGATCACTCCGTTGGTGACCGTGTAGGTTCCCTGGTACCGCTTGGTCGTACCGTCGGTCTGGGTGGCGACCAGGCGGGCCGTCACCACGTCGCCTGTGGTGTGCAGGATCGTCACGGTGTCATGCGCGGTGCCGCGGTACCCGGCCTCGAAGGTGGTGAGCGACTCCGGCTTGTTCTCCAGGCGCCACGCCTTGGCGAAGTTGTGGCTGTTGATGGCGTCGAAGTAGGCGAGCACGGTGCTCGCCGGGCCTGCGTGAACGCCGGCCGTGCTGCCAGTCCCGGTTGTGCGATGGTCGAAGAGCTTGTAGCCGATCCCGGCGAGCACAGCCAGCCCGGCCAGCGCGACGAGCCCGATCAGGATGGCATTGCGGCTGCGGCGCCGCCCTCGATGGCTGTGCGGCGGCGGGCCGTGCCGGGCCTCGGGCGGCCTCGTTCCCTCCGCTATGTCGTCCTGGCTGGTCACCGGTGCCCGTCGGGGATCCGCCGCGATCATGAGCTGCTCCTCGACCGGCTCGGAGCGGCCGCGGGCCGGAGCACTGAGCTCGCACGCGGCCTGCAAGGCCACGGCGAACTCGCCGCACGTCGGGAACCGGCTGCGGGGAGACTTGGCCAGCGCCGTCCTGAGGACGGCGTCCAGCGCGGGCGGCAGGTCGGGCCGCCGCTCGCTCAGCGACGGCGGCGGTTCTTCGAGCTGCGCCCACATCAGCTCGACGGTCTTGTCGCGGCGGAACGGCGGCGTGCCGGACAGCATCTCCACCACCGTGCAGGCCAGCGCGTACTGGTCGGCGCGGCCGTCGACGGGCTGGCCCTGGATCTGCTCTGGCGAGACGTAGTCGAGCGTCCCGAGGAACTGGCCCGTCGCGGTCAGCGTGGTCGTGGCCAGCGAGTGCTTGCTGAGCCCGAAGTCGGACAGGTACACGTGGTCAGCTCCGCTGCCGTCCGGCTCGGCCAGCAGCAGGTTGCCCGGCTTGACATCGCGGTGCACGAGCCCGTGGGCGTGCGCGGCGTCCAGGGCTGACCCAACCTGGGCCGCGATGGCGGCGGCACGCGCCGGAGTAAGCGTGCCCTCGCGTTCCAGCAGCCTGCGGACGTCGCCGAGCCCGACGTAGCGCATCGCGATGAACAGCATCCCGCCCGCCTGGCCCGCGTCGAAGACGGGGATGATGTGCGGATGCTCGACGCCGGCGGCAGCCCTCGACTCGCGGATGAACCGGTGCCGGAACGCCTCGTCCTCCACCAGGTGCGGAGCTAGCACCTTGAGGGCGACCTGCCGGCCGAGCCG
>JASHSO010000099.1 GCA_030038715.1 Streptosporangiaceae bacterium | reverse complement strand
GTAGGCAGCCAGCCAGTGCTCGACCATGTAGTCGTCGCCGATGACGTGCGGCAGCGCCGCGGCAAGGTGGGCGCGGGCCGCGGCAAGGGCCGACTCGATCCGCGCGTCATCGCCGGGCAGGGCCTCGGCGATGCGCCGCCAGCAGTAGGCCCGGCTGGCATTGAGCCCGTGCAGGTGCGCGATCTGTCCCTCGCTTGTATCTGACACGACGGCGGGGGTGAACAGCGCGGCCGGCTCCCCGTCGGCAATACCGGGCAGGAACCCGGCTAGCCAGTCGGCGAACTCGGGCTGCGCGAGCAGCCTGCTCATGAGTTCCGCCTCGGTCAGTGCCGGGGACAGAAAGTCGTGCCCGGACGGCTCGTATTGGCCCGGGTAGTCCTCGTCGGATTCAAACCAGCCAAGCGCCTTGGCCGCGAGCGCCGCCGCCAGGTCTACCTGACCTGCCTGCGCCTGCCTGGCCGCGAAGGGCAGCGCGACCGAGAAGCTGAACGCGGTGTTGGCGTGGACGCCATGCCGGACCGGGTACGTCAGCTTCGGCAGCCAGCGGAGGAAACCCCGGGTCAGCGCTTCGGCCAGCGGCGCGATGGCGGCCAGCCAGCGGCGGCCGTCTTCGTCGTCACCGAGGCTGGCGATCTCGTGCACCAGCGCCAGCGCCCAGGCCCAGCCGTATGGCCGCTCGAACCGGCCATCCTGGCTCGCGACGAACCGAGCCTCGGCCGCGAGCTTGTCCTCGGTGAACTGGGCATCGAGAGCGGCCCTGATCTGGCGCGCAGGCACTGCCGCGCTCGCCAGCCGAAGCAGCCGGACGAGCAGCCAGTGCATCTCGACGCAGGAGTGCCAGTCGAGGCTGCCGTAGAAGACCGGCGTGCGATCGGACGGCCGGTCCGGGAAGTCGCCCGGAGCGGCCATCTGGTGGTGCAGAAGCGAGGGAAACTCCCTGCCGATGTTGGCGAGCGCCAACTCGGCGTAGGCAGCCGCCTGCCCGTGCAGGATGTCGTGGCGGTCGGCCGCAGCAGCACCGACGTGGCTAGCGCGCGGCATGGCCGGCCGCCTTCTGGTTGACTGTCAGTCCGCGCCTCGCGGGCAGCATAAGCACGGCTGTACAGCGTAGCCGTCGCACTGTCCCTGGCTGCCACCAGCACAGCCCGGTTCAGCTTGGCCTTTGCCGTGGTCGGGGGATAGACCTGAGTAGGGTCTTGCCGGGAAGCCGGTGGCGAGGCTCGCCGCAACGGTTAGGACGTTACTGATGCACGTGATCGACATCGTCATCCTGGTATTGTGGGTGGCCTTCTGGATCTACTGGCTCGCCGCGTCCGTCGGCGTCAAGGCTGGTCAGACCCGATGGGGCCGGTTCGCGGGCATCCGGGTGGTCGCCGTCATCCTCATCCTGCTGTTGCTGCGCACCGGGGTTTTCAAGAACCGCACCATGGTCACGACCAACCCGTGGCTGCAGGGCATCGGCCTGGCCGTTTTCCTGCTGGGCTTGGGGCTGGCCGTCTGGGCCAGGGTCTACATCGGCCGGAACTGGGGGATGCCGATGACCAGGAAAGACGAACCAGAGCTCGTGACGACCGGTCCGTACCACACCGTCCGGCATCCCATCTACTCCGGCATCATCCTTGGGATGATCGGTACCACCATCGCGGTCAGCCTGTATTGGGTCGTGGCGGTCGTCGTGCTGGGCGGGTACTTCATCTACAGCGCGGTCAACGAAGAGCGGTACATGGCCGAGCAATTCCCCGACACCTATCCCGGTTACAAACAGTCGACGAAGATGCTGATCCCCTATGTCTTGTGAGCGCGAACCGGCGGCCGACGCGGTCAGCGTCATCGGGGCGCTGTTCGCCAGCGAGGGAGCGGCCGAGTACCTGGGCGAGCCAGTGACCCAGGCCGGGCACATGCTGCAGGCAGCCGCGCTGGCAGAGCGGGCCGGTGCGCCGCCGGAACTGGTCGCGGCGGCGTTGCTGCACGACGTCGGGCACTTCACGGGGACCAGGACCGGCCGCGACCTGATGGCTGGCACCGACAACAGGCACGGCGACCAGGGCGCCACCTGGCTCGCGCAGTGGTTTGGCCCGGAAGTGACGGAGCCGGTGCGGCTGCACGTCGACGCCAAGCGATACCTGTGCGCGGTCGAGCCGGGCTACCTGGAGAGGCTGTCACCGGCCTCGGTGTACACCCTCGGCGTCCAGGGCGGCCCGATGCAGCCCAGCGAGGTCGCGGCATTCGAGGCCAACCCGTACGCCGACGCCGCCTGCCAGGTCCGGCGCTTCGATGACCAGGCAAAGGACCCGCAAGCGCCCGTGCCGCCATTCGAGCGCTTCGCCCCGCTGCTGGCCGCGCTCGCGCGGTAATGGCACCGCTGGCAAAACAGGCGCCCGATCCTGGCGAAGACTTAACCGCGCTATCTGACGGCAGGTCTTCGCCAGGATTCGGGTACCAGTTCGATCCAACTCAGGGGGGTGGGGAACGGGCTGCCGCGCAGTCGGCGGAGCTCCGCTAGGCCGCGGCCGACCCCTTCCGGAAGCCCGCTGATCCGCCAGCAGCCAGCCGCATGAGATCTGTCTCGAGGTCGATGTCGACCTCGGTTCCGCCGGCGCTGCCGTATTCGTGCTGGTAGCTGCTCCAGGAGTCGTCCCTTATCTTGCGGTCCAGTCCGCTTGCCATGAGCAGCGTCAGCTCAAGGGCGGCCCGATCGATGCGCTTGCTCAGATCCGGATCGCTCCAGTCTTCGGGCGCAGCGAACAGGGCGGTCGGCGTGGTCACGGTGCGCAGAAAGGCGAACATGGAGCGCATCGGGCCGTCCGCCACCAGCGCGTGCCGGGCCGTGCCAGCTGTCGCGGCGAGGATGACGGGCCTGGCGATAAGCAGGTCGTCATCCACGACATCGAAGAACGAGGTGAACAGGCCACTCGGCCCGGCCTTGTACACAGGCGTGCTGGCGATGACGCCATCGGCCTGGCCGAGGGCCGTAATGGCCTCCTGCAATCTCGGCGAGATCAGCCGTGACACCAGTGCCGCGGATACGTCAGCGGCGTATTCGCGTAGCTCGATGACGCGGACGCGCACCTCGATCCCGCGGCTGGCCGCCACGTTCGTCACGCTCTCTGCGGTGCGGTCGGCCAGCAGCCTGGTCGAGGACGGGTCCGATGTTCCGGCGCTGACCACTACGACCGAGCAGGACTGCTGCTGTCGCGTGGTGCTGGTGGAACCGTCTGCGGTGGTCATCGGGACCCGGTCGGGAGCGCTTGCGGTGCTCATAGGGTCGTGTCCTCGCTCTTCTTGTCGTGGCTAACGAGTGGCTCGCGGGCGAGCCTGCGGCAGGCAGCCGCCAGCTCGCCCAGCTCGCCCCGGCTCAGCACGGCGGTCAGGGCGCAGGCGACGCTGCGGGCATGCCGACGGCCGACCTCGCGCTGCAACTCCCGACCGGCGTCGGTGAGCGCGATGCGGACGCCGCGCCCGTCGGCGGGATCGGGCTCGCAGTCGACCAGGCCCCGTCCGGCTAGCCGGTGCACCAGTCGTGACAGCGCGGGCTGGCTTAGCAGGACATGCCGGTTCAGCTCGCCGATGCGGACCGGTTCTGGACACTTGGACAGCGTGTACAGCACGTCGTACTCGCGCATCGACAGTTCCTGCCAGATGTCCTCGGCGGCGAACTGCTTGATCAGCACGGCGTGCGCGGACAGCATCGCTTCCCAAGCGTCGTTAGCCAGTTGCCTTGGTCCGGGCATCACAGGTCCGGGTACTCGGCTTCGAACTGCGGGGAGTCCTGATACGGGGAACCGCCCGTGACATTGTCGCCCCGGTTGGCGTTCGGGCGCGGCTGACGCGGGGCCTGGTCTGCGTACTTCGCCTTGACCAGGCTGGCGTGAGTGGGAGCCTGCGGAGTCAGCGGATCGCGCCGGGCTTCGGTCTCCTTGCGCAGCACCGGGACAACCTCGCCGCCGAGCAGGTCAAGCTGGTCCAGCACGGTCTTCAGCGGCAGGCCCGCGTGGTCCATGAGGAAGAGCTGCCGCTGGTAGTCGCCGAAATGTTCCCGGAAGGTCAGGGTCTTGTCGATGACCTCCTGCGGGCTGCCCACCGACAGCGGCGTGGCAGCCATGAAATCCTCCATCGACGGTCCGTGCCCGTAGACCGGTGCCTCATCGAAGTAGGGACGGAACTCCCGCTTGGCGTCCTGCGAGTTCCTCGCGATGTAGGCCTGGCCGCCCAGCCCGACGATCGCCTGCTGCTCTGTCCCGTGGCCGTGGTGGGCGTAGCGCTGCCGGTAGAACCTGATGAGCCGCTGGAAGTGCTGCTTCGGCCAGAAGATGTTGTTGGCGAAGAAGCCGTCCCCGTAGTACGCGGCCTGCTCGGCGATCTCGGGCGTGCGGATCGACCCGTGCCACACGAACGGCGGCACGTCGTCCAGCGGCCGCGGGATCGAGGTGAAGCCCTGCA
>JASHSO010000098.1 GCA_030038715.1 Streptosporangiaceae bacterium | reverse complement strand
CTCACTGTCGGGACGCTCGGCGGGCCAGCCCAGGCCGGGACCGGCGGGCGGGCCGGACAGCGGCCGGGTGCCAGACGGCCCTCCGGCGCCGCTGCAGCCTGCTTTGACGCGGGGCTGAGACGCCTTGGCACGCTGACGATCTCGCAGCTGGCTCCGTGTGCGACCGACCCCGGCCCCAGCTGCAGCGCGAGCGATCGAGTACGCGGCTGGTAGCGGCATCGCAGCGGCTCGCATTTCGTCCCGCCGAGCCCGCTCGGCCCGCACCACCTGCGTGCTACTCAGCCCGATCCCAGCGACGATCGCTGCGCCGCCGGCCACCTGAAGCACCGAGAGTGGATCGCCGAAGACGACGGTGCCTGCGATGGCGCCTACCAGCGGCTCGAGGTTAACGAAGGCACCGGCCACGTCGGCCGAGACCAGGCTCTGCCCGAAAGCGAACAGCGTGGTCGGCAGCACCGTGCCGAGCACGACAAGCCCTGCCAGCGCCAGCGCCGGCCCGGCGTGGTGCGGGACGCCTGGCGCGGTCTCGGTGATCAGCGCGACCGGCAGCACGGCAACAGCGGCAGCCGACAACTGCACGGCAGTGACCGAGACTGGGTCGCGGCCTGGCAGCAGCCATGACTGCGAGACAGTGAACAAGGCCGAGAGCAGCTGCGCCGCCAGCACCAGCCCGTCGCCACCCAGCGTCGAGCCCGCGCCCTGGCCGCCCGCTACGATCACCACCCCAGCCAGCGACACCCCGAACCCGGCCCAGGCTGCCGGCCTGGCGACGCTGTGCCGCAGCAGTGCCGCGATGATCGCAGTCAGCACAGGCGTCGCCCCGATCAGCAGCGCCGCGTGCGTGACGCTCGTCCGCTGGACACCCAGGTTCTGCAGCAGGACCGCCCCGCCGTAGCCGAGCGCGCCGCTGCCGACGATGACCGGACTGCACGCAGCACGCAGCCTGGTTCTGCTGATCACCAGCAGCAGGGCTGCCGCGATGGCAAACCGGCCGAAGGCCAGCCAGGCGGGCGGCAGCCAGCCGAGGGCGACCTTGGACAGCGGGACCGTGGTCCCCCACAGGATTCCCGCGGCCGCCAGGGCAGGGAAGACGAGGCGACGGCTGCTGGTCATGCGTCCAGCCTCGACGACGGCCGAGGCTCAATTCGGGCACTGACGTCGTATGCAAGATATTATTTGGTAATGTGGCCATCCAACTTGATGAAGTTGACCTTCAGTTGCTCAGTGAGCTACAAGCTGATGCGGACCGTACCAACGTCGAGCTAGCCCGCTTGGTCGGCCTCTCCCCGGCGGCGACGCTCAACCGCGTTCGCAGGCTGAAGCGATCCGGGGTGATCCGCGTCATCAGCGCCCGCCTCGACCCGGAGGCCGCCGGATTCCCGCTGCAGATGTACGTTGCTGCCACTCTGGGTCGCCATGACCCGCGCTCGACTCGCGTGTTCGAAGATCACGTCAATGGCGTGCCGGAGATCATCGCCGCGGACAACGTCACAGGCGAGATGGACTACCTGTTGACGGTCGTGGCCAGGAACGTCACAGAACTCCAGCGGGTGCTTGCGTCGCTGGCCGCCAGAGGCGGCCAGCGACTGGTGACCTACCTGCGGCTCGAGGAGATCAAGCCGCCGTCCCGGCTGCCGCTGATGCCAGCCCAGGGGTCACCCGCACCTACCCGTAGCGCCGCTGGCGGTCACGGAGTCAGTCAGCCGCGGGCCCCGGGTTAGCCAGTGCGGGCTCTGCCATGCCGCTATCCGGTCCGGTTCCTGAGGCAGGTGCAGTCGTCCGCCATGCCTCCTGTACGACCACCTGACACGCGCCTGCCAGCGGGATGGCAAGCAGCGCTGCGGCGAACCCACCGAAGAGTCCGCCAATCCAGCTGCCGATCGACGCGCCGACCAAGATCGAAACCAGCACCAGCAGCGGGTTGATCCGCACTGTCCGGCTCATGATCAGCGGATTGAGCAGGTGGTTCTCCACTTGGGTGTAGACCAGGAACACGAGCAGCGTGACGATCCCGGCGGTCTCCGAGTGTGCAAGCGCGATCAGCACCACCGGGATGCCTGCCAGCGCGCCACCGATCATCGGCAGGAAGTCGACTAGGCCGACCCACAGTGCCAACAAGTATGGGAACGGGACGCCGAGCACGAGCAAGGTCACCATCACCGTGACTCCGGCTATCACCGACGTGGCGAAGTTACCGAGCATGTAGCCGACCACCGAGCGATTGACCTCGCGCGCCACCCCGCTGTAGCGGCTGGCCCGCTCGGCGGACATGAGCCCGAGCAAGCCAGCTCGCATCTTCGGCCCTTCAAGCAGGAAGAGAATTACTAGCACGAAGATCGTCAACAGCGAGAAGAGCAACGAGAGCGCACCCTTGCCGAGGCTGAGCGCGGGCTTAGCCAGGTCCCGGCCGTACCCGGCCAGCTTGGGCGCGTTCTTGGTCACCCAGGTCTGCAGGTGGTACCGCTTCACCAGACGGCCGATCCAGCCCGTACCGTGCTGGGCGCTTGTGACGTAGGACGGCAGTGCGTCCGCGAGGTGGCTGATGGCGTTGATCAGCGGATCGCCGAATGCCGCCGCCAGCGCGGCGAAGGCGCACACCGCCAAGAGCGTCACCACGGCCACGGCGATGCCGCGTCGGCGCAGCCAGCGCTGCAAGACGACTACGAGAGGGTTCAGGAGCACCGCGACGAACCCGGCCACCACGAGCAGCAGGATCACATCGCGGATCCTGTCGATCACCTTTGCGGCCAGGTACGCCAAGACCACGACGCCGACAAAGACGAGGATGGCGCGAAGCGGGACCCCGCTGGCCTCTGCCTCTCGCCAGACGCGGGCGCGACGGGTTCTAGCTGGCGGCGACTCATCTGTCATGCGGTCAGCATGACAGGCAGTTGTGCCCTGGTTCTGCCGGATGCGCCGACCAGGGTGCCCCGAAGCGGCCCTAACTCACCGGCGGAGGATTTCCGAGCGCGCTTGCGGCAAGCTCGGGGTCCCACTGGCACGCCGCGCAGGCGTGGTTCGCTGCGGAGCGGGTGAACTCGAGCGCCGCTGCGTGCGGTTCAGCCTGCGTGCGGACGTCGTCCCAGTCCAGGATGTACTCCCCCAGGGCGTCGTTCCAGTGAGCTGCTGACGGTGACAACGAGCCGGTGGCGTAGCCCTCGGGAGCCGGATGTGCGTAGGCATAGAACGCGGCCTGCTCGTAGCGCGGGTCGCCCGGCCACCAGCCGATAGCGATTTCCTGCGCGTTCATGGCGTTGCGCATGATGAAGTCGGTAGCTGGCGGATCCGCCGGCCGTCCGGAGAACAGGCTGACGGCGAGGTCAAACGAGCCCCACCAGGCGTTGACTGGCGTCGAACGGCCGCGGAATGGCGCGCGGAACTCAGCCAGCACGAGGGCAGCCCGGGTTGCCGCGGCGAAGTAGCGATCGACCTCATCGCGGTCGTAGCGCGCGTGTTCCTCGTCGGAGTCGAGCGGCGCCGTCCACGGCACCTCCTGTGGTGTTGGATCAATCTGGACCGGACCGGCGAGGCTGCGCACAGTCGCGAGGAGCTCGCGCGTTACCTCCCCTACCGGTCTGTCCGGGGCGAGCGGTATGCGCTCGGTCCGGCCGTTGTTGTGCTCGACAACGGCCTGGTGCGAACGAAGATCGAGCAGCACGACGAGCACGCCCGAGCCGTCCGGTGCCGCCAGCGGTGCTGTCTCCCATCCGCGTGCCGTGAGCCGGAGGGCCGCATGCTGCAACTGCGGCTCAGGCGGGGCCAGCGTTGCGGCGAGCTTGCCCAGTACCTGGGTATGAGCGTGCAGTGTGTCGCAGGTGGCGCTCCACTGCTGATAGGAAGCGGCCGGCCAGGAATCAGACATGCATGCACGCTAACCTGCCTGCCTCCGGACGCTGACAGGACCCGGTCCGTCGCTTGACATGTGACCAATTAGTCACCTATTCTCGCGACTGTGGATGAGGTGTTCAAGGCGCTAGCCGATCCGACCCGGCGTGAGCTCCTGGACGAGCTGTTCCGGCAAGACGGTCAAACCCTGACCGCGCTAGAGGAACGCTTCCCCATGACGCGCTTTGGCGTCATGAAGCACCTAAGGCAACTCGAAGCGGCAGGACTCGTGGTGACCAGGCGGCGCGGCCGGGAGAAGCTGCACTTCCTGAATCCGGTTCCGATCCGGCTCATCCACGACAGGTGGGTCAGCAAGTATGCGCAGCCGTGGGTGGCTGGCCTTGCCGACCTCAAGGAGAGACTGGAGGCTCCGATGGAAAAGGTCTTCGAGATTTACATCCGCACGACCCCCGAGCGTCTCTGGCATGCGATCACCGACCCGGAGATCCGGAGCAAGTACACGTTCGGAGCCAGAGTCGTCTCGGACTGGGCGCCCGGCTCGCGTGTCGAGCTCGGCCACCCGGCGGGGTCGCTGCTTGGCGATGGCGTGATACTCGAGGTCGATCCGCCGCGGCGGCTCGTGCACACGATGATCGCGCTGTGGAGCGACGACGTGCGCAGCGAAGGCGAGAGCAGGATCACCTGGGAGATCGAGCCGGTCGCCGACTCCTGCCGCCTTGTCGTCACCCACGACCAGCTCCGCGAGGGCGCGAACAGCGAACTGTACGGCGGCTGGCCGATGATCCTCTCTGGGCTGAAGACCTGGCTCGAGACGGGCCAGTTGCTCACCACGCCCGGGTCGCTCATGTACAGCAACCCGGCGTGAAGCAACCCGGGCCGCGGGCGAGAGCGCGCCTCGACGCGGGGCCCCAGCTCGCCCTCCTCGCTTGACATACTGCGCGATGCGCTTGATATAGTTTGCATAGCTGACTTAGAGGAGGGTCACATGATCGACACAGCCAAGCTCGCGCAGGAACTCCAGGACCAAGTGCTGACGGCGGTACACAGGGGCCAGCAGCAGTTCCGCAAGGGCCAGGACCAGGTGCGCAAGGGACAGGACCAGATGCGCAAGGGCCGCGACGCCATGGCCAACGCCTTCCGCGCCGGCAACGAGCTGACAAAGGCCATCCGGCCGAACATTCCCGCGCTGCCGAACACTAAGTTGCGGCTGCCCGCACTGCCAGATGCGGCTTCGCGCCTGCCCTCGCTCGGCACGCTGGCGAACCCGGCGAAGCTGCGGGAGCACGTCAATGAGTTCGCCGGGCACGTGGCAGCTACTCAGCGCAATGTTGCGGACAAGGCCATGCAGGCTGCAGGCCCGCTGGTGGCCGAGGGCGTTGCCAGGTTCGGCAAGGTTGTCGGCTCCCTCGCCGCAGACCGCGGGAACGGGCAGCACGACTCCCTGGCCTCCGCAGCGGCCGATGAGTCAGCCGAGCGCGTGATCGAGCACACGGCCAAGCAGCCGCGCACTACGAAGGCAGCGTCGGCCAAGTCCAAGGCCGCCGGCACCGCCAAGAGCCGCTCGGCCAAGAAGTAAGCACTGCGGCGAAGCTGGCGCGGGCGGGCCGCGGGCAGCGGCCCGCCCGCGCTGCTCTCTGGGCATGGAGGCTGCCGATGAACGAACCCTGGGACTCCCAGATGCAGGCGCTTGGTGCCTTCATCCGGGACAAGCGCAAGCTCGCCAACATGTCGCTCCGCCAGCTAGCAGAGCGCACCAAGCTGTCCAACCCGTATCTCAGCCAGATCGAGCGAGGGTTGCACCAGCCCTCGGTGCGGGTCATCAGGCTGATCTCCGACGCCCTGAACGTGTCGGCCGAGACCTTGCTGGCACAGGCGGGGCTGTTGCACCGGGAATCCCCAAGCGACGCCGTGGCCGTAACGAGGCCGGGCGGCATCGAAGCCGCCATCCGGGCCGAGACTCGGCTCAGCGACGAGCAGAAGAGCGCGCTGATTGCCGTCGTCAAGAGCATGTTGTCAATCGAGTAGTACGAATCGGTGACACAAGCAGTTTTGGTGTAAAAATCGCACAACGATCGCCGGCCTAGCGCCAAGGCCGTTACGATACGACACCGTGACGGACTTCAGCGCCGAGGCGGAGCCGCAGCTTGGCGGTCCCCTGCCACGGCGCCGCGAGCCGGTAACCGAGGCCAGCCAGCCCCTGCCACGCCGCGGCGACCCGCTGCCTCAGCGCGGCGACCCGCTGCCTCAGCGCGGCGACCCCCTTCCCCAGCGCGACCAGCCGCTGCCCCAGAGCGGCGCGTTGCCCAAGCGCACATCGCGAACCCGCCCTGCTGGCCGCCATCGGAGCCCGCACCGGCTGTCAGTCTCCTCCGACGCCCCGTCGCTGGTGCTTGCCGTCCCCGGCACCGCCCAGGCAGACGGCGCTGGGATTGGCGATGAGGTCGCCGCGATCGCCGGGCTGTCCTGCCCCGGCGTGGACATTCGCGTCGGCTACCTGGAGGGCGACAACCTGCCGGCGTCCGATTGCCTCGGTTCGGGTACGGGGTCATCCGGCCAGGACCAGTTCCCCACCGTGATCGTCCCCTTGCTGATGGGTCCGAGCCCAGTAGCCGACGCGGCACTCCAGCAGCTCATGGACGGCACGTCGGCGCAGGCCGTGCTGGCATCGCACCTTGGCCCTCATCCGCTCGTTGCCGAGGCACTGCACGCCCGGCTGGCCGAGGCCGGACTGGCTAGACATTCCCGGTCGACCGGGCTGAGCATCTCGGCGGATGGCCGCGGCGTGATCGTACTGGCCGACATCGGCGAGGAGGCCGCGAGCGCGGCAGCCGTCGCCGCTGTGCTGCTTGCTTCTCGGTTGTCTGTTCCCGTCGTACCTGCCTCGCTCGGCGACCCGGCCAGCATCGTAGACGCGGTCACCAGGCTCACCGAGTCTGGTGCTCGGCGGCCCGTCTTGTCGCCCTGCCTGGTCGGCCCGGAGACCTCCCAGGCTGTGCTCGACGACCTCAGCGCTGCGCTGGACGCCCCGTGCGCTGCGCTGCTGGGGGCACATCAGGCCATCGGGCAACTAGTGGCGATTCGGTACGGCGCAGCACTGGCCAGGCTCAGCCTGGCTGGCTGACTGCCCAGCGGCGTGTGTTGCGGGCCGGACTGGCCCGGGCTCGCCCCGTTCCGCACGTAACTCGTCATTGACACGCGAGGCGGCGTGCGCTGGGCTTACCAACTGGGAACCGCACAGCGGTTCACATCCCGCACTCCTTCTGACCGGGCAGTCGCGCTGCCAAGAAAGGTGAGGACATGAGCGAGTGGAACGCCATGACCTATGAAGGAAAGAACAACATCCTTCGGGTTGTGCGCAGGGAAGCCGGCCAAATGTTCGCGCTCGCCGAGGAACCAGGCGCGTGGGACGCGCCGACCGCGTGCGAGAGCTGGAAGGTCAAGGACGTTATCGGTCACGTCGTCGACACGACCGAGGGTTACTTCGTGGCATTCGACACCGCGCGATCAGGTGCCGAACCGCCCGACGCCTACGGCTTGGTGGGAATGCACGAGCGGGCCGGCCAGACCGCGCAGGGCTTCCACGACCTGTCCCAGCAGGAGATGATGGCCCGAGCCCGGGCCGACCTGGACAAGATGATGGGCATTCTGGAACCGCTCACGCCCGACGAGTGGGGCGGCCTGATGGTCCCGCACTTCTACATGGGACCGGTGCCGGCGTTCATCTACGCGGCAGGCCAGCTGATGGACTATGGCGTGCACACCTGGGACATCCGGCAGGGCAGCGGCCGGGCGCATGCGCTGCCTGCCGACACCGCGGATCTGCTTGTACCGTTCATGTTCATCATCTGGCAGTCGACGATCAGGCCGGACGCTGACCTCAGCCCGTTCGACATCGGGATCAGGGTAGGCGGCCGGAACGGCGGGGACACCCGGGTCTCGATCGGCGAAGGCGGCATGAGCTACGAGCCGGGCAAGATCGATGACCTGCCCGCGGTGCTCGACTTCGATCCCGGCAGCATGGTGCTGACCGCGTTCGGCCGGGTCAACGGCGGCACGGCGAGCGGCGACCCTGCCCTCGCCGACCGGTTCCTGAACCTGTTCTACCGAATTTAGGCTGCACAGCGTAGCCGGGCGGCTGCTGGGAGGCAGCCGCCCGGCTGGGGCTAGGCCCTCCATCGAGCGCCTGGCCCGTCGGACCTTGATCCATGACACTTTGGTGCCTGCCAGACCTCAAAGTCTCATGGATCACGGTCCGGGAGCTGGCTGGAGGCCGGGTGAGCCCTGTCCCCGGCCGCTGCCCCTACGCTAGAGCGCATGACGCTCCCATCCGGTATCCCCATGGACCAGCTCGATTCCGGCGTGCGCCCGCAGGACGACCTCTTCCGGCATGTCAACGGCCGGTGGCTGGCGCGGACTGAGATCCCTGCCGACCGGGCGCGCTACGGCTCGTTCGTGGTACTGGCCGAAGAAGCCGAGAAAGCGGTGCGCGAGATCGTGGTAGCGGCCATGTCCGCACCGGAAGGCAGTGCGGAGCGGAAGCTCGGCGACCTGTATGCCAGTTTCATGGACGCCGAACGAGCAGAGGAACTCGGCTGGCAGCCGATAAGCGAGACGCTCGCGGCGGCTCGAGCGGTCAGCTCCATTCCGGAGCTGCTGACGACGCTCGGGCGGCTGGAGCGACTGGGAATCGGGGGGCTTTACGCGCTGTTTGTCAGCACCGACCCCGGTGATCCGCAGCGTTACGTGGTGTTCTTCGAACAGGCTGCCATCTCGCTGCCGGACGAGAGCTACTACCGCGAGGAGCAGTTCGCCGACATCCGCGAGGCCTTCGTCGGTCATGTGCAGCGCATGTTCGAGCTGGCCGGATGGCCGGACGCCGACCAGGCGGCGAAGCGGGTGTTCGAGCTGGAAACGGCGGTGGCTGGGCACCACTGGGACAACGTGGCGAGCCGCGACAGCCAGAAGACTTACAACCTGTTCACGTGGACCGACGCTTTGTCTCAGGGGCCGGACCTGCGCGGGTGGCTGGCCGCCCTGGACCCGCCCGCCGGCGCCTTCGAAGAGATCGTGCTCCGCCAGCCGAGCTTCAGCACCGGGCTGGCCTCGCTGCTCACCGAGGAGCACATCCCGGCTTGGCGGGACTGGCTGGGCTGGCAAGTCATCCACGGCGCCGCCGGGTACCTGTCCGAAGCGTTCGTGCAGGAGAATTTCGACTTCTTCGGCCGCACCTTGAGCGGCACCCCTCAGCTGCGTGAGCGCTGGAAGCGGGGTGTCTCGCTGGTGGAGGGGGCGATGGGAGAAGCTGTCGGGCGAGCCTACGTCGGCCGGTATTTCCCGCCCGGGGCAAAGGAGCGGATGGATGTACTGGTGGCCAATCTCCTCGAGGCGTACCAGCAGAGCATCGAGGAACTCGAGTGGATGGGTGCAGACACCCGCGGGCGGGCGTTGGCCAAGCTCGAGAAGTTCACTCCGAAGATCGGCTATCCGGTCAGCTGGCGTGACTACTCCAGCTTGCGGATCGACCCGGCGGACCTCATGGCTAACGTGCGTGCCGCTCATGCTTTCGAGTTCAATCGCCAGTTGAACAAGCTCGGCAAACCGATCGACCGCGACGAGTGGTTCATGACTCCCCAAACCGTCAACGCCTACTACAGCCCTGGGATGAACGAGATCGTGTTCCCCGCAGCGATCTTGCAGGATCCGTTCTTCGATCCCGACCGCGACGACGCCGCCAACTACGGAGCGATCGGCGCGATCATCGGTCACGAGATCGGCCACGGCTTCGACGACCAAGGCTCCAAGTACGACGGGGACGGCAGGCTCACCGACTGGTGGAGCGCAGCGGACCGGCAAGCATTCGACGCCCGGACTCGGTCGCTGATACAGCAGTACAACGCCCTGGCGCCGAAGCAGACACCGCACCAGCATGTGAACGGCGCGCTGACGATCGGGGAGAACATCGGGGACCTCGGCGGCCTCGGCATCGCCTGGAAGGCCTATCAGGTGTCATT
>JASHSO010000097.1 GCA_030038715.1 Streptosporangiaceae bacterium | reverse complement strand
CCCGCGGTCATTCGACCGCACCGGGCGTCGGCCGACTTGGGTCCCGCGCTAGCGCGTCAGCCCCTGGGCCGCCGCCCGGCGGCGGCGGCTCCGAGCCCGGCTCGGGCGCGAACCCCGGCGGCACCGCGAGTCGGCTGCGCAACCGGGCGATCTCTGCGTCTCGCTCGGCGATGGCGCGAGCACTCAGCGCGAGCGCCCGTTCAGTCGCGGCGGCGTGATACCCGAGCAGCGCGGCAGGGGGAACGTAATTCGCCACGTCTGCAGCGGTCCGCAGGTCGTCGCTTGCGGGCAGGTCTGCCCGGTCCCGGGCCAGTTCGCCGCCATAGCCCAGCGCCACGACGACGACTCCGACGAGTATCACCGCGGCGACGACGAACAGCGCAGCCGTCACACTGGCAATCGTGCCATGATCGGTGCCATGGCTGCACGGCACGGCGGCGGCAACTGGCCGCCGTTCACCGCGCTGATGGCGGTGGCGCGCGACCGGCGGGAGGCGCTGGCCGCCATCGATGCCGGCGCGGACATCGTCGACCTCGGAGTCGGCGGCGCCGGTCTGGACGGGCTCCGCGCCGCGGCGCCTGACGTGCTGATCTGCGCGGACCGCGGGCCAGCTGACATCGTGCGAGAGCCCGCAGCCGCACCGTACTCGGCCAGGCTGATCTGCGCCGATGTGGCCGCGGCGGTCGCGGCAGGCCGGTCGGCCGATCGCGCGCTCGTCCGAGCCGTCCCGCTGCAGATCGCCAGGCTAACCGGGAACGGCTGGGCGAGCCTGGTCGAGGCCGACGACCTGGCCGCCCGGGCGGGCGCTCCAGGCGCGACCGGCGCTCAGGCCATCGCGGCGCTTGCCTGCTGGCTGGGTGCGAGCTGCGTCCGGACCCGGCACGTCGCGCAGGTCCGGCGGGCACTGGACATGGCGGCGTCGATCCGCGGCCTGAGGCCGCCGGCCAGGGCTGTCCGTGGCCTAGCCTGACAGTCGGCCCGTCCTGCGAGCTCAGGCCCGTAACGTCCGTCCTGCGAGCTCAGGCCCGTAACGTCATGTCCGTGAAGCTCTGCGCGGCTGCGCCCAGGCTGTGGGCTGCACAGATGATTCGCACTACGTCGGCCGGGTCGTCGGCCATCGTGATCAGATCGGGGTCGGCCGCCGAGATCTTGCCGGAGGATGCCACGACGTCGTTGATCCAGCCAATCAGGCCCTTCCAGTAGTCGCTGCCCACTAGCACGATCGGGAACCTGGTGATCTTGCCGGTCTGCACCAGCGTGACCGCCTCGAACAGTTCGTCCAGCGTGCCGAAGCCGCCCGGCAGGACCACGAATGCCTGCGAGTACTTGACAAAGACCGTCTTGCGGACGAAGAAGTACCTGAATTCCAGGCCTATCTCGACGTAGTCGTTGAGCCCCTGCTCCAGCGGCAACTCGATGCCCAGCCCGACCGAGACACCGCCCGCCTTGCTCGCGCCCTTGTTGGCGGCCTCCATGATGCCGGGCCCGCCGCCGGTGATCACCGCGTAACCCGCCTTGGCCAGGCCCGCTCCGATCTGCTCGGCGCATGCGTACTCGGCACTGACCGGCAGCGTCCTGGCCGAGCCGAACACCGACACCGCCTGGCCGAGCTCGGCCAGCAGGCCGAACCCCTCGACGAACTCCGCCTGGATCCGGAGCACTCGCCAGGGGTCGGTATGCACCCAGTCGCTCGGGCCTCGCCAGTCGAGCAGCCGCTGGTCGGTCGTGGTCTTCGGAATGTGTTTGCCGCGCAGCGTGGCCGGTCCCTGACGGCGCAGCCGACGGCGCGGCTCGGAGTGCACGCTCATGGCATTCAACGTAGCCGCAGCCAGCAGCAGACCGGCCCTGCCACCCCGCGTCCCGCCAGCCGGTTCACTGGATGTTCAATCACGTCCCGACGCCGTGGTCGCGCAGTATTTCGTTCAGCGCCGCCTTGTCGTGCTTGCTTCCCTCGGCCAGCCGCTTGAGCACCAGCACGCATGGCATGCCGAACTCGCCGCCGGCAAACGTCCGCTGCCGGGTGCCGCCCACGCACACCGACCAGGCCGGCACCTCGCCGCGCGGCAGTTCCTCGCCGGTCTCCACGTCGATCACGTGCGTGGAGCTGGCCAGGATGGTACCGGCGCCGACGACGGCGCCGGTGCGAACCCTGGCGCCTTCCACCACCATGCACCGGGACATGACCATGGCCTCGTCCTCAACCACGACCGGCACCGCGTTCGGCGGCTCGAGCACCCCGCCGATGCCCACACCACCGCCCAGGTGGACGTTCTTACCGATCTGGGCGCACGATCCGACGGTGGCCCAGGTGTCGACCATGGTGCCGGAGTCGACGTAGGCGCCGATATTGACGAACGACGGCATCAACACCGCGCCGGGCGCGATGTAGGCGCCCCAGCGGACGATCGACCCGGGCAGGGCCCGCACTCCGTCGAGCCGGCTGGTAAGCGGGACGCGGTCGTGGTAACGGAACTCCCCCACGATGGACTCGGCCATCGGCAGCAGCCGGAACGCCAGCAGGATGGCGCGCTTGGCCCGCTCGTCCACGACGATCTCAGCGGTGCCGGGGTCCGGCCAGGCAACCCGAGCCTCACCGGAGTCGATCTTGTTGACGGCCGCCACTACTAGCTCGCTCGCGGTGGAGTCGGCCGGGCTCAGCTCGCCACGCCGGACCCAGAGTTCATCGATCTCGGCAGGCAGCGGCGAGACTCCTGCGCTGGCCGACACCGTGCTGGCCGAGGCTGGCTTCATGTCGCCGCAGTCTAGTGAGTTACGCCTCGGCACCCGGGCGACCGGGTAGCTTCGTGACGTGCGCAGCACCCGCCAGTCCGCCAGAGCAGGACGCTGGGCACGGCGGGGCGCTGCGACTGTAGTCGTCCTCATCGCAGTGGTCGTCGGATACCTGGCGATCAGGCACCCGCATCCCGTCGTGCCGCGGCCGACCGCGTGTGTCGCGGTGTCCAAGGGGCAGGCAGTGCAGCTCAGCGTCGGCCAGGCAGGCATCGCGGCGACGATCGCCGGCGTCGCAGACCAGCGATCGATGCCCGCCCGCGCGGTGGCCATTGCCTATGCCGCGGCATTCCAGGAGTCGGACATGGCTGACCTGCACTACGGGGACAGGGACTCGGTAGGGGTGTTCCAGCAACGGCCGTCCCAAGGTTGGGGCACCACCAGCGAGATCGAGAACCCGGTTTACGCGTCCGAGCGATTCTTCGCCGCGCTCGCGGCTGTGCCCGATTACCTGCATATGCCCATCTATCAGGCCGCGCAGGCCGTTCAGCGCAGCGCAGACGGTCTCGCCTACAGCCAGTACGCGGTCGCCGGCGCGCTGCTCGCCAGCGCATTCACCGGCGACATCCCGCACGCGGTCTGGTGCTCGTACGGCGCTTCTGTCGGCAAGCCCCGGCTATTGGCCGCGGGCCAGCTGCTGACCAGCACTTTCGGCAGGCTTTCCGTCCGCTCGGTTGGCGATCCGGCGCTGAGCGTGACCGTGCGCAGCAGACGGCAGGGCTGGGCGATCGCCGCCTGGCTGGTCTGTCACGCCAGTACCTACGGCATCAGGGTCGTCAGCTACCGGGGGTACGAGTGGCTTGCCGACCACGGCCTCGGCCGCTGGGTCAAGAGGCCGCACGCCGACCGCGGGCCGACTGACGCGGGCTCGGCGCCGGCTGACAGCACCGCCGTTGTCTTCGGCTGATAACCTGCGTCCCCAGGGTCGGCTGGACCGCGCCCCGATCCCGCTACAGACGCGATACTGGTGTCATGCCGCGGCACTCGGGTGAGCCGGACCGCTGAGTGCACCAGGCCGCTGAGTGCACCATGCCGCGGAGGGAAGAGGAGTTCGGAAGTGACATACATCATCACGCAGCCTTGCGTCGATGTGCTCGACAAGGCGTGCATCGAAGAATGCCCTGTCGACTGCATCTACGAGGGCGAGCGGATG
Source organism: Streptosporangiaceae bacterium (assembly GCA_030038715.1). GTDB lineage: Bacteria > Actinomycetota > Actinomycetes > Streptosporangiales > Streptosporangiaceae > JAJYUU01. Next base: position 2,252 of record JASHSO010000097.1, on the reverse strand, counting down.
CTCTATATCCACCCGGACGAGTGCGTGGACTGCGGGGCGTGCGAGCCTGTCTGCCCGGTCGAGGCCATCTTCTACGAAGACGACGTGCCGGATCAGTGGAAGGACTACTACAAGGCGAACGTGGAGTTCTTCGCCGACCTAGGCTCGCCGGGCGGTGCTTCCAAAGTAGGCAAGATCAACTCTGATCACCCGATCGTGGCCGCGCTGCCGCCGCAAGAAGCCGAGCACTAGCAAGGGACCGGGGAAGTGTCAGCCGGTCCGGTGGCACCGCAGGGCGGTGCCACCGGACCCGCCCGGCGTGGACCCGGCCTGGCTGGGCGGCTGCCTGCCTACCCCTGGGACGCGCTGGGCCCGGCGGCCGACCTGGCCCGGGCGCATCCTGGCGGGATCGTCGACCTGTCTGTGGGCACGCCGGTCGACCCTGTGCCGCGGGTCGTGCGGGATGCACTCGCCGCCGCCGCGGACTCTTCCGGTTACCCAGCGACAGCCGGGTCACCCGAGTTGCGTGCGGCCGCGGCCGGGTGGCTTGCCCGCCGACACGGGGTCGTCGTCCAGCCAGCGGCGATCCTGCCCGTGATCGGCACCAAAGAACTCATCTCCTGGCTGCCCACGCTGCTCGGCTGCGGGCCGGGCGATGTCGTCACCCATCCCGCACTTGCCTACCCGACCTATGACGTGAGCGCGCGGCTGGCCGGAGCGCGGCCGGTGGCCACCGACGGCCTTGCCGCACTGGGACCCGAACGCGTGGCCCTGGCCTGGCTGAACTCGCCGTCAAACCCGACCGGACAGGTCCTGCCGCCCGAGCACCTGCGCAAGGTGGTGAGCTGGGCGCGCGAGCGCGGCACCGTGCTGGCATCCGACGAGTGCTACCTCGAACTCGGCTGGGACGCCGCCCCGATGTCCGTCTTGCACCCCGACGTCTGCGGCGACTCGCACGACGGCCTGCTGACCGTTCATTCGCTTTCCAAGCGGTCGAACATGGCCGGCTACCGGGCCGGCTTCGTGGCCGGCGACCCCGCCATGGTCGCCGAACTGCTGGAAGTCCGCAAGCACGCGGGCATGATGGTGCCCGCGCCCGTCCAGGCCGCGATGGCCGCCGCACTGGGCGACGATAGCCATGCTGAAGCGCAGCGGGCGAGGTACGCGGCCAGGCGGACGTTGCTGCGGCAGGCACTGGCGGCCGCGGGCTGGTTCATCGAGCACTCGCAAGCGGGACTGTACCTGTGGGCGAGGCATCCGGAACTGGACTGCTGGGGCTCTGTTCAGCGGCTGGCGCAGGCAGGCATCCTGGTGGCTCCCGGCGAGTTCTATGGCCCGGGCGGCGCCCGGCACATCCGGGTGGCGCTGACCGCCACTGACGAGCGGGTCAATGCAGCCGTGCAGCGCCTGGCGAACCTGTAGTTTGGTGCAGCAGTTCGGGGCGTACAGGTAGGCCGGTCATAGTACGCCCGAACTGACCGGATCATGGCCTGGCGCGGAGATGCACGTGCGCGACTTTGAATCTTTTGACGCGTTCTATGCCCGCACCGTGCGCCAAGTCACCGGCCGGGTGCGCGAGATAACCGGCGACGCCGCAGCAGCCGACGAGGCTGTTCGGGAGGCCTACGCGAGGGCGTTCCAGCAGTGGTACGAGGTGTCCGGCTATCGCGACCCCGAGGGCTGGGTCCTTGACGCCGCTGAGGATGTCTACCGGTGGCGGCATGACCACCCCACACCACCGCAGACTCCGGCGGGAGCCGACCTCCACGACGGCCTCGCCGCGTCCGCAGCTACGTCTTCGCTTGCTGCGGGCAGCACGTTCGCGGACTTGGCAGGAGAACATGCTGCGGGCAGCACGTTCTCCGGGCCGGCCGGCGAGCACTCCCGCACGACGGCGCAGCACGCCTGGGCTGAGCAACCCAGGTCGCGGCCGCCCGCCGGACTCTGGCGCAGAACGCCGACTCGCGGCGGGATCGTCGGTGCCCTGGCCGCGATCGTGCTGATCGCAGGCGCCGGCGTCGGCTACGTCGCGCTCAGCGGCCACCAGACGCCCTCGCGGGCCGGTGCCGCACCCGGTGCCAAGCACAACAAGGCCAAGCCGAAGCCCCACATGCTGCCGGCCGGGCGGACGGGCAGCAGGGCCTCGGTCCCCTGGTCGCTGGTGAGATCTGGGTGGACGCTGGCCGAGCTTTCCACGGCACAGCCGGACGCCGATGGGTCAGCAGCCGGGAGCGGGGACATGTCCCTCTACCTCGTCGACCCGGAGGGCGGCA
>JASHSO010000096.1 GCA_030038715.1 Streptosporangiaceae bacterium | reverse complement strand
GAACAGTTCGCGATGGCCGAGGACTGGGAGCGGTCGGGCAAGCTGGCGCTGGTGGGCATCGGGGTCGAGCCCGGCCTGTCCGACGTTTTCGCCAGGTACGCAGCCGACGAGCTGTTCAGCGAGATCGACGAGATCGGCGTCCGCGACGGAGCCAACCTCACGGTGGCCGGCTATGACTTCGCGCCAACGTTCTCGATCTGGACCACGATCGAGGAGTGCCTTAACCCGCCGGTGGTCTGGGAAGCTGACCGCGGCTGGTTCACAACTCCGCCCTTCAGCGAACCGGAGACCTTCACTTTCCCGGCCGGGATCGGCCCGGTCGAGTGCGTGAACGTCGAGCACGAGGAGGTCCTGCTCGTGCCTCGCTGGGTCAAGGCCAGGCGCGTCACGTTCAAGTACGGGCTGGGCGATGAGTTCATCGGCGTCCTGCAGACCCTGCACAAGCTAGGCCTAGACCGGGTTGAGCCCGTCAGTGTCGGTAGCGCCAGCGTCTCGCCGCGCGATGTCGTCGCGGCCTGCCTGCCTGATCCCGCCACACTCGGCGGGAAAATGTCCGGCTTGACCTGCGCCGGCACCTGGATCACCGGGACCGGCACCGACGGCAGCCCGCGCGAGGTTTACCTGCACCATGTGGTGGATAACGCGTGGTCGATGGCCGAGTACGGCTCGCAGGCCGTGGTATGGCAGACCGCCATCAACCCGGTCGTCGCGCTTGAGCTTATCGAATCCGGGACCTGGTCCGGCGCCGGCGTGCTCGGGCCCGAGGCGCTGCCCGCACGGCCGTTCCTCGACCTGCTCGCCGACTACGGCTCACCGTGGGTCCTTGAGGAGCGCAGGCCCGCATAGATCATTTTCACAAGAGGGGAACGGAGCTTTCAGTGGCTAATGACCTCCAAAACTTCATCGGCGGCCAGTGGACTGACCTGTCCTACGACAAGCGTGCCGACATCATCGACCCGAGTACGGGCGAGGTGTTCGCCACCGCCCCGGTCTCCGGCGAGGCCGAGGTCGATGCGGCGTTCGCGGCCGCGACCGAGGCGTTCCCCGGCTGGCGGGACGCCACTCCGGCCGAGCGCAGCCTGGCCCTGCTGCGGATCGCCGACGCGCTGGAGCGGCGGGCCGACGAGTTCGTCAAGGCCGAGGCGCAGAACACCGGCAAGCCGATCGCGCTGACCGCATCGGAGGAGATCCCGCCGATGGTCGACCAGATCAGGTTCTTCGCCGGCGCGGCGCGGATGCTGGAAGGCCGCTCGGCCGGGGAGTACATGTCCGGGTTCACCTCGTTCATCCGCCGCGAGCCTGTCGGGGTCTGCGCGGCCGTAACCCCGTGGAACTACCCGATGATGATGGCGGTCTGGAAGTGGGCGCCCGCGCTGGCGGCTGGCAACACCATGGTGCTCAAGCCGTCGGACACAACCCCGGTCACCACGCTGCTGATGGCCGAGCTGATCAGCGAGTTTGTGCCGCCCGGCGTGCTCAATGTGATCTGCGGCGACCGGGACACCGGCCGGGCCCTGGTAGCGCACAAGGCGCCGCAGATGGTGTCGATCACCGGCAGCGTGCGGGCCGGCCGTGAGGTGGCATCGGCGGCCGCAGCCGACCTCAAGCGCGTGCACTTGGAACTCGGCGGCAAGGCGCCGGTCATCGTGTTCGATGACGCGGATCCGGCCAAGGCGGCGGAAGCGATCGCGATCGCCGGCTACTTCAACGCTGGCCAGGACTGCACGGCGGCCACCAGGGTACTGGCCGGGCCGGCGATACACGACGACTTCGTCGCCGCGCTTGTCGAGCAGGCCGACGCCCAGGTCACTGCGGGCCCGGACAACCCCGACGCCAGTTACGGACCGCTCAACAACGCCACCCAGCTCGAGCGCGTTTCCGGATTCATCGCCCGGCTGCCCGGCCATGCCAGCATCGTCACCGGCGGCAAGCAGGCCGGCGACCGTGGCTACTTCTTCGAGGCCAGCGTCATCGACGGACTGGACCAGGACGACGAGATTATCCAGAACGAGGTGTTCGGCCCGGTGATCACCGTCCAGCAGTTCGGTGCCGAGGACGAGGCGCTGCGCTGGGCCAACGGCACCCAGTACGGCCTGGCCTCCTCGGTGTGGACCAGCGACCACGGCCGCGCGATGCGGATGGCCAGGGCGCTCGACTTCGGCTGCGTCTGGATCAACACCCACATTCCGCTGGTAGCCGAGATGCCGCACGGCGGCTTCAAGCACTCCGGCTACGGCAAGGACCTGTCCATGTACGGCTTCGACGACTACACGCGCATCAAGCACGTGATGTCCGCGCTGGACTGAGCGGTAGTTCGCGGCGCGGACCGGGGCCGGTCCACGGCGGCGCGCCCGGCTACCGCCGGGCGCGCCGCCGCCGCAGCCCGAAGAACACTACGAGCAACGCGATCAGGCCGGCGGCCGCCGGCAGTGCCCGCTTGAGTACCGGCAGGCCGGCCACACCGAGCAGGTCGATGGCGTCGTCCTGCGGCGGCTGCCAGCCTGTTGCGGCACTCTCGGCCGGACGCAACGGCGTGACCGCCGGCGCATCGGCAGGAACGGACGTGCTCCGGCCATTGCTGACCGCTGCCGCCGACGTCCTCGGCACAGCACCGGTGCCAGACTGCTCCGCGTGCCCGGTCGGGACCGCCCTCTCCCGTGCGGCCGCCGACACCCCGTTGGCCCCGGCGGACTCGGCCAGTGCCATGCCCCGGTCGGCCAGCTTGGCCCGGATGTCCGCCACAGATGCCGGGCCGATGTTGTCGATCGCCAGCAGCTGCTGCTCGGTCCGCCGGGTCAGGTCGCCGAGTGTCTGGATGCCGTCGCGGCGCAGGCTGCTCCAGGCCCTGGTACCCAGGTTGAGCACGTCGATCGGCAGCGCCTCGTCGGCAGGCGGGGCAGCCGGGCCGACCACGTTCCCTTCCACTGCCTCACCGTCGCCTGCCCAAGCTCCTCCAGATCCCGAACTGGCGGACTCGGAGGCCAGCATCGCCGCCAGATTACCGGCGAATATGCCGATCAGCTTGCCGCCCACCTCGGCCATGACGCCGCGGCCGAACTGCGCTGGTTTGCCGGTTACGTTGAGCGCTGTCTTGACGATGACGTGCGTCTGATCACCCGCGCTCTCCAGCATCGACCTGACCGTCGCTGAGGCCGTGCCGGCGCCACGGGTGTCCTTTCCCGACGCCTGCAGCGTGATCACATGACCGGCAGGGTCGCGCTCGGTAAACCGCGCCGTGCCCTGGTAGGTCATGCTGATCGGGCCGACCTTGACCTTGATGCTGCCGTGTACCACGTCGCCGTCGATCGACTGGAGGGTGGCGCCCGGCATGCAGGGCGCCACCCGCTCCACATCGAGCAGCACTTCCCACGCCCGGTCCTCGGGAACCGGGACGGTGAACGAGTGCTCGAGCTCCATAGGTCAGACTCCCGCCGCTGCCACCAGAGCACGCCCGGTCAGCACCCGCGCGAGGTGGCGCCGGTAGTCCGGCGCTCCGTGCAGGTCCGCAGGCGGCTGCGTTCCCTCGTCCGCGGCTGCGGCGGCGGCATGCAGAGCCTCCTGGCTGGCCGGCGCTCCGGCCGCGGCCGCCTCGACCGCGGCGGCCCGCACCGGGACCGGGCCCATGTTGGTCAGCCCGACCCTGGCCTCGGCCACATGGCCGTCGGAACGCCTGACCAGCGCGGCGACGCCGACAATGGCCCACGCCTGCGCGGTCCGGTGGAACTTCTCATAACGATAGCCCCAGTCCGGCCCGAGCTTGCGAACCCGGATGCCGGTGAGGATCTCGCCGGGTTCCAGCGCGGTGGTCAGGTAGTCGGCGAAGAAGTCGCCGGCTGCGATCTCACGCTGACCGCCCGGGCCGCTGACCAGCAGCGTGGCGTCCAGCGCCCGGATCACGGCGGGCAGGTCACCGGCCGGGTCGGCGTGGGCGAGCGACCCGCCCAGGGTGCCCCGGTGCCGGACCGCCGGGTCGGCCACGGTCGCCGCTGCCTGCGCCAGCAGTCCGCAGTGCTCGGCGACCAGCGGGTCGTGGACGAGCTGGTAGTGCGTGGTTCTGGCGCCGACCACGAGCGAGTCGCCTTGGTCGGTGACGCCGCGCAACTCGGCCAGCGAGCCGATGTCGACAACCAGGTCGGGGAAGACCAGGCGCAGCCGCAGCAACGGCAGCAGGCTCTGCCCGCCCGCGATGACTTTGGCGTCCTCACCGCCTTCGGCAAGCGCCCTCACCGCCTCGTCCAGCGAGGACGGGCGAACGTAGTCGAACTTGGCCGGGATCATGACGCGCCCCCGTTCGTGGTCGCACTCTGGATTGCCCGCCACACCCGCTCGGGCGTGCACGGCATGGTCACGTCGTGGACGCCGAGCGGCCGCAGCGCGTCCACGATGGCGTTCACCACTGCTGGGGTGGAGGCGATCGTGCCGGCTTCGCCGACGCCCTTGACTCCGAGCGGGTTGGCGGCCGGCGACTCGGTCCTCGTGGTGACATAGGACGGCAGGTCGGCGGCCGACGGCACCAGGTAGTCGGCGAGCGTCACCGTGATGAGGTTGCCGGCTTCGTCGTAGACCCCCTCCTCGTACAGCGCCTGCGCGATGCCCTGGGCGATGCCGCCGTGCACCTGGCCCTCCACGATCAGCGGGTTGACCACCACGCCGACATCGTCGACAGCCACGTACGAGCGGAGGTTCACCATCCCGGTCTCGGTGTCCACCTCGGCCGCGCACAGGTGGGTGCCATGCGGGAAGGA
>JASHSO010000095.1 GCA_030038715.1 Streptosporangiaceae bacterium | reverse complement strand
TTTCGCGGCAGGCATGCTGATGGGCTCGGCACAGGGTGATAATCGAGGCGTGGGGGGACTGCCTACCGGCACCGTCACGATGCTGTTCAGTGACATCGACGGGTCGACTGCGCTGCTGACCCGTCTGGGCGGTGACCGGTACGGTGCGGCGCTGTCGGCCCAGCGTGGCCTGATGCGCGCCGCCATCGCCGCCTGGCATGGCCGCGAGATGGGCACCGAGGGGGACAGCTTCTTCGTCGTTTTCGAGTCCTCGGGCGATGCGGTGGGCTGCTGCCTGGCGGCGCAGCGGGCCTTGGCGGCGCACGACTGGCCGGGCGAGGCGGCGGTGCAGGTGCGGATGGGCCTGCATTCAGGGGAGCCGGCTCGGCACGAGGACGGATACGTCGGCCTCGATGTGCACCGGGCGGCGCGGATCGCCGCGGCCGCGCACGGGGGCCAGGTGGTGCTGTCGGAGGCGACATGGCTGCTGGCGGCTCCGCGGCTCCCTGTCGGGGTGTCGGTGCGGGACTTGGGGTTTCACCGGCTGAAGGACATCAGCGAGCCGGAGCGTATCTACCAGCTGGCCGGGCCGGGTTTGCGTGCGGATTTCCCGCCGCTGAAGAGCCTGGGCGCGCAGACGAGTCTGCCGGTGCCGATGACGCCGCTGGTTGGGCGGGATGATGACCTGGCGCGGCTGTGCGCCGCCATCGCCGGGCCGGGGGTGCGGCTGGTCACGCTCACCGGCGCCGGTGGGGTGGGAAAGACGCGGCTGGCCCTGGCGGCTGCCGCCGCGCTGGGGGAGGCGTTCCCGCACGGGGTGTTCTTCGTCGCGCTGGCGGCCGTCGGCGATGCCGAGGTGATGTGGAAGACCCTGGCCGACAACCTGGACGTGAGTGTGGATGGCCAGTCCGCGGACGCCGTTACCGGATACCTGGCCGGGCGCCGGGCGCTGCTGGTGCTGGACAACCTCGAGCAACTCGATGGTGCCGCCGACGTAGCGGCCGCGCTGCTGGCCGCCGCCCCCGGCCTGGTGCTGCTGGCTACGTCAAGGCGGCCGCTGCACGTGATGGGTGAGCATGAGCTCCCGGTACCGCCACTGGCGGTGCCCGGAACGTCGGGTGTGCAGGAGTTGGCGGCCTGCGCCGCCGTCCGGCTATTCGCCCAGCACGCGGGCATGGTCCGGCCCGGTTTTGCCGTCACCGTGGACAATGCGGCGGACATCGCGGCGATCTGCGGCCGCCTTGACGGGCTGCCGCTGGCCATCGAGTTGGCCGCGTCCCGGATCAAGCTGCTGACCCCCCGGGCCCTGCTGGCCCGCCTCCCGCGCAGCGTGGGCCTGGCCGCGGCCGAGGCCGGGCGGCCATTGCGGCAGCAGACCCTGCGGAACACCGTGGCCTGGAGCTACGACCTGCTCGCGCCCGGCGCGGCGCAGGTGTTCCGGCAGCTGAGCGTGTTCGCTGGCGGATGCGACCTGGACGCGCTGGCAGCGGTGGCCGCGACCGGCGATGCACCCGGGTGCGACCCGCTGGAACTGATCGCCGAGCTGCAAGACGTCAGCCTGATCACGGTGACCGAGGGCATCGACGGCGAGCCCAGGATGGGCATGCTCGAGACAATCCGGGACTACGCACTCGAGCGCCTCGAACAAGACGATGACGCCGACGGCGCGCGGCGCCGGCACGCCGAGCACTACGCGGCGATGGCTGAGCGTGCCCATGATCAGCTGGGCGGTCCGGCGCAGCTGACCGTCCTGGACCGGCTGGAGGCCGACCACGACAACCTGCGCGCGGCGCTCGGCTGGTCGCTGGAGAGCCCGGCCGCAGACCCGGGCGGCCAGGGCGAGCGGGCCGTCATCGGCCTGCGGCTGGTCCAGGCGCTGACCCTGTTCTGGTATCAGCACGGCCACGTCCCCGAGGGGCGGCAGTGGCTGCAGCGGGCCATGGGCGTTGCTTCGGCTGATGGCGGCGCACAGCTGGCCGGAGTGACGCACGGGCTCGGGGTGCTGATGGACACGCAGGGCGAGCCCGACGCGGCACGCCGGCTGTTCGAGCGGAGCCTGGCCATCTGGCGAGAACTCGGCGACCGGAACCGCCAGGCGCGGGAACTGAACAGCCTTGGCATCGCCCTTCATCACCTCGGTGACCTGGCGGCGGCACGATCCGTGCTACAGGAGAGCGTCGCCATAGCCCGCGAGCTCGGCAACCCGGTCCGACTCGCCGCGGGGCTCACCAATCTCGGCCAGCTGGAAAGCGCCGTGGGCGACTTCAACCGTGCCATCCAGGCCCTGCAGGAGGCGCTCACGATCGACGCCGAGCAGGGGGACCTCCTCGGCGTGGCTCTCGACCGGCAGTCGCTCGCGCTGGTCAGCCTCCGGGCTGGTCGGCCGGGCGAGGCTCGTGACCTGCTTGCCGGCACATTCGGCTATGTCGCAGGCTCCGGCAACACCTCCCTGCTCGTGAACATCCTGGAACTGTCGGCGGCGATCACGGCCGAACTCGGCGAGCCGCTGCGGGCGGCCCGCCTGGCAGGTGCCGCGGAAGCCATCCGGCAGCAATCGGGGTTGCCGATAACCGAGCAGGATGCCGCCCTGCTGGAAAAGCGCCTGGCCCCGGTGCGCGCCGCCGTCACCTCCGAGGCCTGGGCTGCCGAACTGGCCGCTGGCCGGGCGCTGACCGAGCAGGAGGCGGTCAGGCTCCTGCTCTCCTCCAGCCCGGCACACGAAACGCCCGCCCAAGGTTACCGAGGCGTCGAGCGGGACACCTAACGCGCGGTATCGTCTCGCCTGAGGCCGTTCGACCTCGGCCCTACAGGCCGAGGTCGTCCAGTTGCTTGTGCAGGTCCGCCCGCGGGCCGGAGTACTGGCCGGCCTGGCGAGTTACCTGTCCCGGCTGCTTCTCGCCTCCGCCAGGCTCGCGATCAGGGTGACGCTGCCCCCTGCTCTTGGTGTCCCTGAATACCCAGCCGCCGAGCACGCCGGCAGCCAGTCCGCCAATGTGGTCCTGCCAGCCGATGCCGGCATGCGGCAGGAGCACGGTGAACTGGTAGGCGAAGCACAGCGCCATGACCGCGGCCACGATGATGTCGATGGCGTGCCGGTCGAAGAAACCTCGAACCAGGATGTAGCCCAGGTAGCCGAACACCACCCCGCTGGCGCCGACGCCGACCGTGCCCGCGGTGCCGGTGAACCAGTCGACCAACCCGCTGACCACGATGACGAGCGCCGTGAGCCCGAGGAAACGGACGACGCCACGGTAGGCGGCCAAGAAGCCGAAGATGAACAGCGGACCCGAGTTGCTCTCGATGTGAGTCCAGCTCACGTGAATGAACGGAGAGGTCAGAATGTCGGGCAGGCTCCCGAGGTCACGAGGTCTGATCCCGTACTCGTAGACGAGCCGGTAGCTATCGGCGACGTTGATCAGCTGGATGATCCACAGGATCGCCAGGAAGCCGACCATGACGAAGAGGGCTTTGCGCGCCTC
>JASHSO010000094.1 GCA_030038715.1 Streptosporangiaceae bacterium | reverse complement strand
CAGCAGCTCGCGCAGAACTGCCAGGGTCACGCCGCCCGCGGTTTCGGCGAAGATCCCCTCGGTCGCCGCGAGGAGCTTGATGGCATCCACCAGCTCGTCGTCGCCGACATCCGCGACTATGCCGCCGGTTCGGCGCACGACGTCAAGCACGTAGGGCCCATCCGCTGGGTTCCCGATCGCCAGCGACTTGGCGACTGTGGCGGGCCTGACGGGATGGACGACATCGTGACCGGCCCGGAACGCGGCGGCTACCGGGGAGCAGCCGGTGGCCTGCGCTCCGTATACGCGATAAGGCGCCTCGTCGACAAGCCCCGTCTTGACTAGCTCCCGGAATGCCTTGTCCACCTTCACGAGCTGCGCCCCGGATGCCACTGGGACCACAACTTGCTCGGGTAGCCGCCAGCCAAGCTGCTCTGCGATCTCAAAGCCGATGGTCTTGGACCCCTCGGCGTAATACGGTCGGACGTTCACGTTCACGAACGCCCAGTCAGGCCGCTCGTCGGCAAGCTCGGAGGCGAGCCGGTTGACGTCGTCGTAGCTGCCCCGCACGGCCACCAGCGAGCAGCCGTACACGGCCGTGCCGACGATCTTCTGCGGTTCGAGGTCGGCGGGCACAAGGACGACCGAGCGGATGCCCGCCCGCGCCGCCGCAGCTGCCACGGCGTTGGCGAGGTTTCCGGTCGACGGGCAGGCGAGCACCTTGAAGCCGAGTTCGATGGCCGCAGCGAGGGCGACGCCGACCACCCGGTCCTTGAATGAGTGCGTCGGGTTGCTGCGCTCGTCCTTGATCCATAGCTCGCGCATGCCGAGCACGCTCGCGAGCTGGTCTGCCCTCACGAGCCTGGTCCAGCCTGGCTCGAGATTGGGCGTGCGCGCGACATCCGGCGGCACGGGGAGCATGCTCGCGTACCGCCACATGCTCTGCGGTCCGGATTCGATTGAGCTCCTGCTGATGACCGGGAACTCATACGCCACTTCGAGCGGGCCAAAGCACTCGGCACAAACGTGCTGAGAGCCGAGCCGACAAGTGTGGCCGCACTCGCGGCAAGACAGATGGGTAGCGAACCCGAACCGAGAAGGGGTCGGTGATGACACTGGCGAGGCCTCTCTCCTCATCTCTCCCGACGGCCTGAGCCGCGGGCCGGAGTTGGCACCTGTCACGTGATGGCCTCGCCACTGCCCCGCGAACAGTGCAGCGGGCGCACAATCACCGTGATGGTTGCCGGGGCTTCATCGGGCCGTTCCCTCCACCCCTCTGGATGAGCAATTCCAGGTAGTCGCGTGCCAAGTCACGCTTCTGACCTGGGGTTTAATTGTCAAGTGCCCCCAAGGGTAGCACAGCTGCCGACCGAGGCTATGCGGCATGTAACAGACTGCACTGCGTTGACCGGCGCGTCGTCTTCCGGCCACGGCCCCGGTAGCCGGGTGTCGCAGCACCGGGTTTCGCCCCGGACACGGGGCCCGGCCATCCAGCCGATAATCTGGTAGGTAATGGCCGAAGCAGAAGCCGACGGACAGATACTCATCGCGTCCAATCGGGGGCCGGTGTCGTTCGCCCAGGAAGATGACGGCCAGCTCGCCGCCCGACGAGGAGGCGGCGGCGTGGTATCGGGCTTGCTGAGCGTCACCGAAGACTCCGATGCGCTCTGGGTATGCGCCGCGCTGAGCGATGCGGACCGCGCCGCGGCGCGGGGTGCGCAGAACGGCCTGCTGGACCCCGGGCTGACCGGTGTCAGCTCGGCAGTGCGAATGCTCGACATCCCGCCAGCGGTGTTCGACAGGGCCTACAACGCCGTGGCGAACTCGACCCTCTGGTTCGTCCACCACATGCTGTACGACACGCCGCGCCGGCCGAGCTTCGGACCGGAGTTCCACCAGGATTGGCGAGCCTTCCGCCGCTACAACGAGGCCTTCGCGCAGGCGCTGGCCGAGGCCGCAGGACGCAGGCGCGGGCACGTGCGTGCCGTCATCCAGGACTACCACCTCTGCCTGGCTCCCCGGCTGCTGGCGAGCCGGGCACCGGGAATCCAGATCGCGCACTTCTCCCACACGCCGTGGGCTCCGCCGGATTACTACCGCCTGCTCCCTGCTGAGGTCAGCCGCGAAGTACTCGCCGGCATTCTCGGCGCGGATCACGCCGGCTTCCTGAGTCGGCGCTGGGCGGATGCGTTCGTCGACTGCTGCCAGGCAATCCTGGGCGCCAAGGCGGACCATGATGGCGGAGCTGTGAGTTACGACGGCCATGTCACCAGCATCGGCGTGCATCCGCTCGGCGTGGACGCGGCGCATCTGCGCGAGCGAGCCGACGAGGGCGACGTGCGGACTCGGATGACCGAGCTGTCGCGGGTCACCGCGGGCCGGAAGCTGATCGTTCGCGTCGACAGGACCGAGCTGTCGAAAAACATAGTCCGCGGCCTTGCCGCCTACCGTGAGCTGCTCCGAACTCACCCGGAGTGGCACGGCCGGGTCACGCACGTGGCGTTGGCCTACCCGTCCAGGCACGACCTGCCCGAGTACCGCGAGTACACGGCCGCCGTGCAAGAGCTGGCCGAGCAGATCTCCGGCGAGTTCGCCGAACCCGGTTGGGAACCGCTGATCGTAGCCATCGAGGACGACTACGCCAGGTCGCTCGCCGCGTGCCGGCTCGCCGACGTACTCCTGGTGAACCCGATCAGGGACGGGATGAACCTGGTGGCAAAGGAAGGCCCGATCCTGTCGCAGCGCGGCTGCGCGCTCGTGCTGTCCACCGAGGCCGGCGCTGCCGCGGAACTCGGCAATGCCGCCCTGCTCATCAATCCCTACGACATCACGCAGACCGCGCAGGCGCTGCACGAAGCCCTGTCCATGACCGATGCCGAACGCAAGTGGCGCGGCGCGGCCCTGGCGGCAGCCGCGGCAGCAATGCCACCGGCCGAATGGTTTGCCGAGCAGCTTCGGGCGCTGGACGCCAACCCAGTCAGCTAGGCGGGTCCGGAGAAGGCGCACGCAAGGCCATCGAGCAGCGCCGCTACCCCTTCCGGCCCCGCCACGACAAGGTCAGCATCGTCGGCCAGTTCTGGCACTTCGGCAGACTGGCTACACACGATCAGCCCAGGGACGCCGGCTGCCCGCAAGCTGACCACGGCCTCGAAGGCGGGCCGGTCACCGAGATCATCTCCGCAGTACAGCACTGCGGCAGGCCGACGCTCCGCAACGAGGTCAGCCAGAGCCGCGCCCTTATCTGCGCCCGGTGGCCGCAGCTCCAGGACGAGCCGGCCAGGCTCGACCATCAGCCCGGTGCGGCTTGCCAGGTCGGCCAGCGGTGCGCGTAGCCGGCCGAGTTCGCCCTCCGGGTCCGCGGCCCGCCTGGTGTGCACTGCCACTGCCTCGCCCTTGTCCTCCACCCAGGTGGCCGGGTCGGCTCCGGTCCGTGCCAGGAGAGCGGGCAATTCAGCTCGTGCCCGCGCGACTCCGGGTGGGACGGCCGCGGCCGAGGACTCACCTCGTTCCCATCGTTGCCTTCCGTAGTGGCCGAGAACCAGCACGCCTGGCACCTCGGCAAGCCCGGCAAATTCGGCGGCTTCTTTCGCGGGACGGCCGGTGATGACCGCTACGGTTCCGGCGAGCGATGCCAGCCTGCGCAATGCCGCGATCGCTGCGGGTGTGGCGCGCGCGGCCGCCGGGTCGGCCACGATCGGCGCCAGGGTGCCGTCGAAGTCCACCGCAATCAGCGACCTAGCGGGAGCTGCGATCAGAGCAGCCAGCCCGGAACGGCCGGCTGCCGTGCGCGGCACGGGAAGGGTCGCCCGGCCGGTACCTGTCATGACTTAGTCCGCGCCCGCCGACCGCATGCGCAGCCGCCGACTGCGGCGACGGCGCAGCCGAGTGACGAGCACCGGGTCGAACTCCACAGCCTCGGGCCGGTCGATCAGGTCGTTGAGAAGCTGGTAGTACCGGGTGACCGGGATGCCGAACACCTCGAGAATTTCCCGCTCCTTGGCGCCAGCCAACCGCCACCAGCTTCGCTCGAACGCCAGGATCCGCATGTCGTGTTCGGACAACGCAACCAACCGGCCTCCCTTCCCCCATCTTAGGCAGCCACACCCGCCCCGCCCCTAGGCGCGAGGCGCTCGGCCACGTACGCTCACAAATCGTGGCCGTCTACGACTGCATGACCTTCCTGACCGACTATGGCCTCGAAGACGGGTTCGTCGCGGCATGCCACGGGGTCGCGGCGCGGATAGCTCCGACGGCCAGGCTCATCGACATCACGCACCTCGTGCCTCCCGGCGATGTGCGCCGCGGTGCCGCGGTGCTGGCCCAGACCGTCTGCTACCTGCCGCCTGCCGTGCACGTCGCTGTCGTTGACCCCGGCGTCGGCACCGCCCGGCGTGCCATCGCGGTCACTGCCGGAGACAGCATCCTCGTCGGGCCCGACAACGGTCTGCTGTCCTGGACGATCGATGCCCTCGGCGGTGCGACTAGCGCCGTGCACCTGACCAACGGCGAGTTCTGGCTGCAGCCCGTGTCCGCCACGTTCCACGGTCGTGACATCTTCGTGCCGGTCGCTGCCCACTTGGCCGCGGGCACATCGCTCGAGGCGACCGGGGACCCGATCAGCGTCGCCGACCTAGTCGTCCTGCCGGCGCCGACAAGCAGGCTGCACGACGGCGAGGCCGAGGGCGAGGTGATGTCGGTAGACAGGTTCGGCAACGTCCAGCTCTCCATCCCGGCGGCTGACGTGGGCCGGCTCGGCATCGGCATCGGCATGCCACTGCTCGTGCGCTGCGGCCGTCGCCAGCTGACAGTTCCCTATCTCGACACGTTTGCTGCCGGGGCGCCGGGTGAGATCATCGCCTTTACCGACAGCGCGGGGCTGATATCGCTTGCCGTCAATGCCGGGGATGCTGCTGAGCAGCTAGGTCTGCCGCCAGGAGCGCATGTGCGGCTCTCGCACGCGCACGCGGGATGACTTAATTCCCGCAGATAGCACGCAAATGGCTGGAACATGGCAGAATATGCGGGACCCCGCATGGAAGGCAAGGACGCGTGCCAGTGAGGTTTGGCCGCCCCGTCGCGGCACTGGTCGCTGTTGGCGCCGCTGTCACGTCCGTTGCCTTGGCTGCAGCGCCCGCGTCGGCGGCTACCTCGGCCCGCCAGAGTGAGTGGTGGCTCAAGACGCTCGACATCCGCGACGCCTGGCTGGCGTCGCGGGGCGCGGGGGTAACCGTCGCCGTGCTCAGCGACGGTGTCGATGCCTCCCAGCAAGACCTGGCCGGGTCCGTCGCCGCTCTGCCAGCCCCCGCGGGTGCGCCGCAGGCGACGGGACGGTACCTCGGGCAGCAGGGCACCGCGATAGCAAGCCTCATTGCCGGGCACGGCCACGGTGTTGGGAAGCGCCTGGGAATCATCGGGGTCGCCCCGGGCGCCAGGATCCTGTCGGTGCCCGTGACGCTCCCTTCTGATGACCCGCTGCTCGGCGAGGACGCGGTCGCCACGGCGATCCCCGACGCGATCGCTGCCGGGATCAGGGAGGCGGTCAGCCACGGCGCAAGCGTGATAGACCTCCCGATCGACCCTGGACAGCCGGGAGCCAGCGGCACAGGCGGTAATCCCATGGCGGCCGGCGGCACTCCGGCCGAGCAGGCGGCCGTGGCCTATGCGATCAAGCGCGGCGTGGTGCTGGTCGCACCCGCTGGTGATAACGGAGCCGTCACCGACGCCACGAACTATCCTGCCGCCTACCCAGGCGTCATCGCGGTCGGCGCCTTCAATCAGGCCTTCATCAAGGCACCCTGGTCGAGCCACGATAGCTACGTCACCGTGACCGCCGCGGGCTGGGGCGTGGTTGCGGCGGCCAACAACGGCGGCTACCAGACGATGAACAGCACCAGCGCCGCCAGCGCCATCGTGTCCGGCATTGCGGCGCTGATCAAGTCGCGGTATCCGTCGCTGTCGGCGGCCCAGGTTCGGCAGGCGCTGATCAGCAGCACCATGTTCCGCCGGGCCGACGGCATGGCAGACGGCTCGGGCTACGGCGTGGTCAACGGCTATCACGCGCTGGCTGCAGCGCAGATGCTCGCCACTCCCGCCGCTGACAGGGCGGGGGCGCATGCCAGGCCGCTGGCAGCACCCGCCGCGATCCAGCCTGCCTCGTCCGCGAAGAACCTCGGACCGGAGCTGATCAGGTACGCGCTCCTCTCGGTCGGCCTGCTCGTCCTGCTGTTGCTGCTGGTCGGCTGGTACCTGCTCATCGCGCGGCGCAAGGCGCGGCGTCCGACGCAGCTCACGGCTGAGTGGACCCAGCGTCCGAGCCAGTCCAGGTACCCGCAGCCGGCGGGAGCCGATGGTGACCGCAGGCTTGAGCTGCTTTCTGCACCGGTCGGTCCTGGCCACAACCTCGGCTCGCCTTCATCATCGTCGGCGCGCGGGGCTGCTTCTGGCTTGTTTGCGCCTGCGCCCTCTCCTGGCGCGCTCGGCTCTGGCGCGCTCGGCGTGTCGGCCGCCCAGCCGGACGCCGGCGGTTGGCTAGCCCAGGACCCCCCTGCACCGCCTGCGCGGCCGTCGGCAGCCCGTCCTGTCGTCTCCGGCGCTCCGCCCTGGGAACCGGCTCCGCCACCCGCGGGCGAGCTGCCCTGGAACGCGGCGGCCGAGGAAGCGACTGCGCAGCACAGTTCCCGGCCGTGGCGGTCTGGGACTGGCGGGCTGGGCGCTCCTGTGGTCCGGGGAAGTCGGCGTGACCGTGTCGGCTCGCACGCCCTTTCCCCGAGCGCTGACCACCCAGAGGAACAGGCGTCGGTCACGGACGAAATCGGGGCCGCTGGCGACGTGAGCAGCACTGGCAGTCTTGGCAGTCCTGAGCGGCGCAACGCGGGCCGCACATTCGCAGTCCCCGGGCTGGATCGGTCAAGACCAGACCGGGCCACGGCGCGACATGCGCTCACCCGGGGCTGGGCTGAGCCGGCGGATGGCGGCCGCGGGCCAGCCGAGCCCGTTCCCGCCAGCTCGCCTGGTCTGCTAGAAACGACCGGCGTGACCGCCTCCGGACTGCCGATCAGGCGCCCCCAAGCGGTCAACTCGACGCCGCTGTCGCCGAGCGGATCGCTGTGGGAGCCGGCCAGCGGCGGGCCGAGCGGAACCGATCCCGGCGGCCAGGATCTTCGCGGCTATGGCTCGGCCGGTGAGCGCGAAGAGAGCCAGGATGACGGTGGCCGGCCTATCTATGTTTGGCGCCCGTCCGACGCGACGGACCGGTTGCCCGCCCAGAGTCTTGACTCCGAGCGAGAAGCCACCGACCGCGACGGGTCTCAGTAAGCCGCCTGGTCCCTGGCAGCGCGACCTGTCTGTCCTGGCTGAGCTGGCTGCACTGGGCGTGCACGACCAGGGGGGTGCAGCCGTCCACGGGGCCGTGGACAGACGCTTCATCGAAGGGGCGGGCCATGGCCACGTGAGTTTGCCGTCCTGCGCGCCTTGTCACGGGTTGGCTTACCGCACATCACCTATCGCGGATCCATATCCATCGCATGGTTCGCGCGAGACTGACGCGGTGCGTCGCCATCATCCGCAGGGTCTTCCTCTGCACCACCGTAGGTCGACAGTCCGAACAAGTAACCGAGGCCAGCCACTGCCAGGATGACCAGGAACGGCCACCACCAGCTAGCCCTGGCCGCGACCGCGGCTGTCAAGCCGACGAACGCCGCAATGGCAACGAGATTCCAGCTCAGGGCCCGTGAACGCCAGCTGAGTTCGCGCTGCCGTTCGTCCGCCCGGGAACCGGCCAGCGCGCCCTCGTCGGTGTCTTGGCCGGCCATTCGATACCAGGTGATCGCGCGGGCCGCCGTAACGACCAGGACCATGATCGAGATCCACCACAGTGGGCCACCTCGAACCAGCCACGCTGCGGCGAATAGGGCCCCGGCAATCGTGATCGCTACGGGCTTGCGCAGTCGCGGGGAGATGAATGTACTCACGTGCCAGTCTCCTCATCGGGCTCGAACATCTTGTCGACTGTCATGTCGAAGAACCGCGCGATCGTGAACGCCAGCGGCAGCGATGGCAGGTACCGGCCGTTCTCTATGGAGATCACCGTCTGCCGCGACACGCCCAGCGCCGCCGCCAGCTCTGCCTGAGACAGGCCCCGGTGTGTTCGCTGCTCCCGTACGCTGTTCCGCATGATGTAAAGCTACCTTTACTCTCTTCTGATGTCAAGGTTCCTGTACCATGCAGCAGGCGGACAGCGAGGATTCGCCGGACCAGCCGTGGCGAAAAATTAGCCGCAGGCGCTGGCCAGCTGCCAAGCGGGCGGCAACCAACGCGATGCAATGACGCGGTGTTGCGGGCCCAGCCCGACGACATCACGGCGGATACGACGGCCCGTACGGGGCGCCGGCCGCACGGCGCAGTCGGGAACGCGGGATCAGCCCTAGCTGATCCCGCCAGCCGACTGCAACAGTGATCGTCACCATTGTTGGCCCTATAAATGCGCCTGTGCCCTATCCCCCGCCGCCCTCCGCTATGGCCGGGACCGTCACCAGGCGATTGCGTTCTGGCCCGAGATCCCGCTGCTAGTCGGGCTGGGGAAGCCCGGCAGAGTGATTAGCTTCCCGTGCACGAGTGCTCCGACTGAGAAGCAGTCGACCAGTGGGTCGCTTGCGTCCGGCCCGAGCGACAGGACCCGGCATTGCTGGTCCAGCCTGGCGACCTCGCCGTTATCCCCGCCCGTGGCATGGTCCACGGCCGTCGTGTAGAGCACCCGTAGAGTCCGGTCGGTACTGGCGGACACCTCGACGATCTTGGCGGTGACGTTGAAGCGCCCATTCCAGGTGCGGACGTTCCGGACCTCGGTCGTGATGACGTCTCTGCCTCCCGGTGTCACCAGGGCCGCCGGCTCATAGCCTGTCGGCCGCAGTCCAGGCCGCCGTACGCCCGCCCCACGCCTCGCGTCGACCAGGCGCCCCTGGTCCGCACGCTGGCCGGCCAGCACGACCGACCCCCCGGCGGGCGAAGCCCACCGTAGCTGCCCGGCCGATGCCCGAGGTCGCGGCGGTGACCAGGGCGGTCTTGCCCGCGAAGTCAGCGATCCACCCACGCTAGCCGACCCGGGCCAGGACCGCAGCGCGCCGTCCCGCAACGGCATCGGCGCCCACTCGGAGGCGGCGATCATGCTCGCCCTGCCTTGTCGCCTGGTCTACGCTACGAGACGGGAGGGCGATCGTGGTACCAGTTGCCCCTGCAGGGCCGACCATGGCCCGCGGCACCGGCCGTGCCTGGGGCAGCGGCCGGGCGCATCCGGGTCCGGGGTGCCTGGGGCGGCGAGCGTGATGGCGGCCGCCGTATGATGGGGCTTCCGAGCGGGGCGGTCACCTTCTTGTTCAGCGACATCGAGGGGTCCACCCGGCTGGTCAAGGCGCTGCGGGACCGCTATCCGCAGGTTCTGGCCGAGCACCGGGATCTGTTCCGGGCCGCGATCGCCGAGCACGCTGGCTATGAGGTAGACACCCAGGGCGATGCGTTCTTTGTCGCCTTTGCCGGCGCCAAGCAGGCCGTCTTGTGCGCGCTGCAGGTGCAGCGGGCGCTGGCGGCGCACCTGTGGCCGACGGGCGCGGCGGTGCGGGTGCGGATGGGCATTCACACTGGCCAGGCGGTTCCGTCCGGTGGCGCGTACACGGGCCTGGCCGTGCACCGGGCGGCGCGGATCTGTTCGGCCGCCTCTGGCGGTCAGGTGCTGGTCTCCCAGGCGACGCAGACCCTCGTCGAGGATGAAGAGGAGGAGCTGGGGTTCACCCTGCTGGATCTGGGCGAGCACCGGCTCAAGGACCTGGACCGGCCGGTTCGCCTGTTTCAGCTTGCCGCGTCCGGGCTGGGCGCCCGGGCAGGGCCGGTCGCCGGGATGCAAGCTCGGGCGCTGCCGCGGGAGAGGGTTGCCGTTCTGCCGTTCCAAAACATCAGCCCTGATCCGGCGGATGAGTATTTCTCGGACGGGATCACCGAGGAGCTGATCGACAAGCTCGCGCAGACAGCCGGGCTGAAGGTCATCGCCCGGACGACGATGATGCAGTACAAGGCGACCCGGCTGCGGACCTCGGAGATCGGCCGGGAGCTCGGCGCCGGGACCGTGGTCGAGGGCAGCGTCCGGAAGGCCGGCGCGAAGATCCGGGTCACCGCCCAGCTGATCGACGCCGGGACCGACGAGCACCTGTGGTCATCCAGCTATGACAAGGAGCTGGATGACATCTTCGCGATCCAGAGCGACATCGCCGGGCGGGTCACCGAGTCGGTCGCGGCCAGGCTATCCGCGCCCGGCGGTCCCAGGCTGGCGACGCAGGCCGCTGGCGCGGAACGGGACACGGATGACATGACCGCCTACACCGACTTCCTGCACGGCCGGCAGCTGGCCCACGACCGCAGGTCCGAGGAGACAATCCGGCAGGCGCTGCAGTTCTTCGAGCGGGCGCTGGCCCGGGACCCGGCGTTCGCCCGTGCCCTGGTCGGCAAGGCCGACTGCCTGCTGTGGCTAGATGAGGAGGGCATCGAGCCGCGGGCAGCGCGGGCGGAGGCCGAGCGCGTCGTCAGGCGGGCGCTCGAGCTGAACCCCCGGCTGGCCGAGGCTCACTCGATGCTGGCCCCGCTTCACCTGGCGCGAGATGAACTCGCCGCCGCCAAGGCCGAGGCGGCGGCGGCGATGCAGCTCAACCCCAGCCTCTCCGAGCCCTACCGGTGGCTGGCTCAGGTCAGTGGGGGCGAGGGTGACCCGGAGGAGATGGTCCGGCTGGCCGAAGCGGGGTACCAGATCGACCCGCTGGACCTGAACCTCGTCGCGCTCCTCGGCCTGGCCTACTTCTACGCCGGGCGCGAGGGCCAGGCCCTCGCGCACTGGGAACGGTCGCTGCCGCTGGTGCCCTACCGGACCAATGCCCAGCTCGCCGAGTACCACCTGGGCCGGGGCGAGCTCGGCCAGGCCGGCGAGGCGATCCAGCGCATGAAAGAGCTCAGGCCCGATGACCCCTGGAATTTCACCTTCGAGGGGTACCTGGCCGCCTTGCGGGACGATGAGCAGGCAGCCCGGCAGCTGCTCAGCAAGCTCGATGAGCTGACCGAGCACGGCAACGCGACCGCGTTCATGGCCGGCTTCGTCCACTTCGCCCTCGGTGAGATGGACGCGTTCTACGCGCGGATGAGCCAGGCGCTGCAATCGCACGACCTGCCGCTCCTGAGATTGATGTACTCGCCCCTGTTCGCCGCCGCCCGCGGCGAACCACGGTTCCGGGACCTCCTGGAAGCGCAACGGGCACTGATGGAGTCATAGCCCGCTGGGGGTGGCGGGCCGCTTTGCTCTTGATCAGCCGCGCAGGCCGCGCGCAGGGCAACACTCAGGATGAGTAGCTCAGCCATTGTCCACGCCCCAGCGGAGCTGCACGAACGCCTTGACGCGGGGCACGATCGGGGTCTGGCCGCGGCGGCTGATGATCATGCCGTCTGCGGCGAGCGTCTCGTAGGCGCGCCCGATGACGCCGGTCCCGATGCCCTGCAAGGCGCTCAGCTCGGTGATCGACGGCAGATGCCGGGCCGGATCGCCTCTGTCAGGGTCGCCGTGAGAGCTGGCCGAGGATGGGGCCGCGGACCTTGCGTATCCAGGTGCCCAGGGCGGGCTTGATGGCGCGGCGGATGAATCCCTCGTTGGTCCGCCGTGTGGACAGGTCCCAGGGCGCGATCGTCGCGTATTCATCCAGCAGCTTCGCCGCCGTGGCGTCGGACTCGGGCGGGTGGCCTTCGGATGCTTGCTTGAGCAGCCTGCCGAACTCGATGTGCGTCTGCTGCTCGGTCTTGGCGGTGGCCGTGAGGCGGATCTCTCGCTGGGTGATCGGATCAACTCCGGCGTAGACCCTGGCTCGCCGCGATCCGCTCGGCAGTTGCTCTACGTGACCTCTGGCACCCCCAAGGCATGGCAGCGGAATAGCCCGGATCAGTGGCATTCGGTCCACGAACCGGTCCACACGGCCGAGCGCAGGGAGGGTGTCTACCCTCGCTGAACTGGGTGCCGGTGAACTGGGAGCCGGTGAGCGGGATCGAACCGCTGGCCTGCCGTTTACAAGACGGCCGCTCTGCCAACTGAGCTACACCGGCGGGAACTCGCTGCATCGTAGCCGAACCCGGCCCTGACGCGCGCATGAGACCTGTGACCTGCGGTGATGGCCGCAGTTCCATCGCCCGGCACCGGCCGTCGGCGGTGGCGGGACGGGCCTGGGGCGGGCACTTTGGCGTGCCGTTCGGCAAACGGCCGCTCAGCCAGCTGAGCACCGCCAGCGAAGGCTTCCGACGTCGTACCCAACCCGTCCCAGGCGTGCGCATCTAGGCTCTGACCTGCAGTCTTAGCAAAATCCATCGGCAACCAGATCTCGCGATCTGCCGTGCCTTGTCCGGCTGGCACCGGCTGTCTGTGCCGAATACGTGCCCAAGTTTTGCAGCCCCGCCGGCTCCACCACCGTGGCGCCGCGCTCGGCACCCAGGACATGAGGCACGGCAGAAGCGCGGGTTGGGCGGCTGGCCGACCGGCCCTAAAGTAGCTATACTTATAGCCATGTCAGTGTCAGAGCAGA
Source organism: Streptosporangiaceae bacterium (assembly GCA_030038715.1). Taxonomy (GTDB): domain Bacteria; phylum Actinomycetota; class Actinomycetes; order Streptosporangiales; family Streptosporangiaceae; genus JAJYUU01. The sequence goes on along the minus strand of JASHSO010000094.1, from coordinate 599 downwards.
TGCCGCTCGCCGACGTGAAGAACCGGCTGTCGGAGGTCGTCGACCGGCTGGAGCGAGAGCACGGCCGCATCGTGATCACCAGGCACGGGCATCCGGCGGTCGTGGTCATGAGCGTCGCGGACCTCGAATCGCTGGAGGAGACGCTCGACATCATGGACAGCGACGAGCTGCTGGCCGACATCCGCCAGAGCCTGGCCGAAATCGCCTCCGGCGATGCGGAAGTCCTCAGTAAAGAACAAGCTCAGCAGCTGATCTCCCGGCGGTGACCAGCGACGCGGTTTACGCGGTCGCCTGGACTCCTGCCTCGCGCCGGTCGCTGGCCAGGCTGCCGGAGAAGGTAGCGACCGCGGCGGTTGAATTCATCTACGGGTCGCTGGCGCAGGCCCCTGGCCGGGTCGGCAAGCCGCTGCAGTTCGGTCTTGCCGGGCTGCACAGCGCCCGGCGTGGCGATTACCGGCTGATCTACCGCATCGACGACGACCTCCGCACTGTCACGGTCATCGCCATCGAGCACCGCTCCGACGTGTACCGGCCGCGTCAGCTCTGACAAATCGCGCAGTGCCGGTGCGACCACCTGTCTCACACTAGAAGACCCCGTG
>JASHSO010000093.1 GCA_030038715.1 Streptosporangiaceae bacterium | reverse complement strand
GCCACCGGGATCGTGCGCGGCGCCGGGCTCGGCGTGGCCGCGCTGTTCTTGTACTGGGACACCACATCGACCAGCACCACGGGAGCCTCGATCACCGTCCTGTTCGGTTCGATGTTCACAACGAGTACAAGCGCGATCCCGCTGGTCGCCGCGTTCGGCGTTCCTGCGGTGGCTGTTGTGGCCATCCTGTACCGGCCGCTGCTGCTCAGCTCCGTCAGCGCGGAGCTCGGCACGGTTCGCGGGGTGCACGTACGGCTCGCCGGCCTGGCCTGCCTGGTCGCGATCGCGCTGGCGGTGTCGCTCTCGGCGATAACCGTCGGCGCCATCCTGTCCACCGCGCTGCTGATCGGGCCCGCTGCCATCGCGCTGCGGGTCAGCAGCACGCCGGGCCGGGCGACCCTCACGGCTGCGCTGATAGCGCTCGCGGCAACGTGGATCGGCATCGTCCTGGCCTACGACAGCTTCTACTGGCCGCCGAGCCACGACGGCTGGCCGGTCAGCTTCTTCATTGTCGCGCTGATCTTCGCGGCCTACCTGGGGGCGCAGCCGTTCGGTCGCCGCGCTGCCCGGGCAGCCCGCAGCGAGGCGTAGCCGCCATGTTCGCGCAGTTCATGGTCAACGCCTGGGTCACGGCCTCGATCGTGGCTGTGATAGCCGGAGTCGTCGGCTTCTTCGTGGTGCTACGCGGCGCCGCGTTCGTGGCTGACGCGGTGCCGACCGGCGCATTTGCCGGCGCGGCGGGCGCCAGTCTGCTCGGCATCAACACGCTCATCGGCTTGGGCGTGTTCGCGCTGGCGGGCTCGCTCGGCATCGGCTGGCTGAGCAGGCGGGCGCGGCGGGACGTGGCCACGGCCCTGATCCTGGTCATGATGCTCGGCCTGGGCGCGCTGTTCCTGAGCTTCACTGTCGAGTACTCCTCGGAGATCTTCTCGCTGCTGTTCGGCGAGGTGCTCGGGGTCAGCACAAACGAGATCCTGCCCGTGGCCGGACTCGCTGTGGTGTGCGTGCTCGCGATTGCCGTCCTGTACCGGCCGCTGCTGCTCACCTCGGTTGCGCCCGAGTCCGCAGCGGCGCGTGGCGTGCGGCTGCCCCTGGTGGAGCTGGCGTTCCTCGTGATCGTCGGCCTGGCGACCAGCTTGACGCTGCCGGTTGTCGGCGCACTGCTGATCTTCAGCCTGATGATCGGCCCGCCCGCCGCGGCCCGGTCGGTCACGAACCGCCCGCTGGCGGCGATCGGCCTGTCGGTGCTGCTGGCGCTGGCGACGGTGTGGATCGCCATCGCGGCTTCCTTCGAGACCAACTGGCCGATCGGATTCTTCGTCGGAACCGGCGGTGCCGTCTGCTACGCGATTGGCCGGCTGGTCGCCGGTTGGCGCGGCTCGCGCACACGGCCCGACGGGCCGCCTAGTTCGCTTGACATCGATCGAATGTATATTCGATAGTGGTGTGATGGGAGCGGAGATAGCGGATGTCATCTCGCTGTCTCCGGTGCGTCACCGGGATGACGTGCTGGCAGGCCAGGGCCTGCTGCCGGTGCTTCCTGCACTGCGGGGGCTGATGCCAGCCGGCGGGCTGCAGCGTGGATCGGTGGTGTCATCGGGGGCCTTCGGACTGCTTTGCCTGGCGCTGGCAGCAGGGGCATCAGCGGACGGGGCGTGGTGCGCTGTCGTCGGCGTACCGGCTGTAGGAGTGCGGGCGGCGGCCGACGCCGGCCTGGATCCTGACCGGCTGCTGCTGGTACCTGAGCCGGGCCGGTGCTGGCCGCAAGTGGTGGCGTCGCTGCTTGACGGCTTTGACATCGTGCTCTTGCATCCGCCGGAGCAGCCGTCTGCCCAGCTGCGGCGCAAGCTGGAGGCCGCGGTACGCCGCTACGGGAGCGTGCTCGTGGTGGCGGGAGACTGGCCTGGTGCGCAGGCACGGCTGGCGGTGACCGACGCGCAATGGATCGGGATCGGCGCCGGGCACGGGCGGCTGCGAGCCCGCAGAGCGCAGGTCGTGACGTCCGGCCGGGGAGCGGGGGAGCGGCCACGCTCGGCCTGGCTCTGGCTGCCGGGACCGGATGGTGCCGTGACGGCGGCCAGCGAAGCCGACGGCGCGGGGGCGCACCGGGGCTACCGGGGCGACGCCGGCTACCTGGCGAGCAGCGGATGAGCAGGCGAGCCGATGAGTCGGCGAAGCCGCAGCGGGTGCTTGTGCTGCGCTGCCCGGACCTGCTCGCGCAGGCCGGGCCGGAGGCTAGTGCCGCGGCGCGAGCCTTCGAGCCGGTAGCCGCCCTGGTCACAGAGTTCTGCCCGCAGGTGGAAGTGCTGCGGCCCGGCGCGTGCGCGTTCGCCACACGCGGCCCTGCACGCTACTTCGGTGGCGAGGCCGAGCTGGCCGCGAGGCTCGCCGAGGCCGTCGGCCAGCACGGCTTGACCTGCCAGGTCGGCATCGCCGACGGGCTGTTCGCCGCGGAACTTGCGGCCCGGGGCGGACCGGCCGGGCTGCTAGTGCCGCCCGGGGAGACCCCGGGATTCCTTGCCGGGCTGCCGGTCGGCGTGCTGGACATGCCGGAACTCTGTGAGCTGCTGCCCAGGCTGGGCATCGAAACGCTGGGCGCTCTCGCCGCACTGCCGCCGGAAGAGGTAGCCAGCAGGTTCGGGCTCCAGGGCAGGCTCGCCTCCCGGCTGGCACGCGGCCTGAACCCGCGCCCCCTCGCCCCGCGCCCCCCGGCCGCCGACCTGTCGGTGCAGCGGGAATTTGACCCGCCTGCCGACCAGGCCGAACCGGTGATCTTCGCGGCCAAGGCGCTGGCAGACCAGATGCACGGCCAGCTTGCAGCCGCGGGGCTTGCCTGCGTACGGGTCCAGGCAGTGGTGCGCTGCCTGGACGGCAGGGAACTCAGTCGGCTGTGGCGGCACGACGGCCTGCTCTCGGCACTGGCGGTGGCCGAGCGCGTTCGCTGGCAGCTCGACGGCTGGCGGG
>JASHSO010000092.1 GCA_030038715.1 Streptosporangiaceae bacterium | reverse complement strand
TCCCGGCCAGCCGGCCCGGCCGAGCACCGGCGAGCCGGCATGACCGCAGGCCGCACGACTGCCGGCAACCCGGGGGAGAGCGCGCCGCGTAGCTCGAGGTGGGCGGCCAGGACAGCCGATGCGCTGCGCGACTCGCGCGCCGGGCTGTTCGTCGTCGCCCTGCTGGTCGGCGCTGGGTCCGGGCTGGGCGCGGTGGTTTTCCGCTACCTGATCTACTTCTTCACCTGGCTCGCCACCGGGCATTCGCAATTTGGCCAGCAGGGTTACGTGGGCAGCTCGCACCTGGCGTTCCTTGGGCTGGGGTTCTTCGTCGTCATCCCGGTCATCGGCGGCGTCATCTACGGGCCGCTGATCTACCGGTACGCGCGCGAAGCCCGTGGCCACGGTGTTCCTGAGGTGATGATCGCGGTCGCGGAGAACGGCGGCCGGATCCGCCCGCAGGTCAGCGTCGTCAAGGCCGTCGCCTCGGCGCTGTGCATCGGCGTCGGCGGGTCGGTCGGCCGGGAGGGGCCCATCGTGCAGATCGGCTCCGCGCTGGCTTCCAGCTTCGGCCAGTGGGTGAAGATGCCGGAGAACCGGATGCGGATCCTGGTTGCGTGCGGCGCGGGCGGTGGCATCGCCGCAACCTTCAACGCCCCGATCACAGGGGTGTTCTTCGGAGTCGAGATAATCCTGCGGGAGTTCTCGATCGACGCGCTGTTCACGGTGATGCTGTCGGCGATGGTCGCGGACGTGGTGGCCATCCCGTTCCTGGGCAACCGGCCGTTCCTGCACGGCTTCCCGCCTGGCATCACGCTGGTTCACCCGGCCGACTACCTGCTGGTCGCGGTGCTGGCGGTGGTGGCCGGGCTGATCGGGCTGCTTTTCAAGACCGTGCTGTATAAGGTCGAGGACCTATGGGACCTGGTATGGAAGAGCCGGCCAGAGTGGGCCCGCCCGGCGGTCGGCGGCATCGCGCTCGGGCTGATCCTGCTGGCGCTGCCGCAGATGTACGGCGTCGGGTACCCGGTGATGTACAAGGCGGTGGCCCACAACTACGTGCTGTGGTTCCTGCTTGTGCTGTGCGCCGGGAAGATCATCGCCTGCAGTACCACGCTGGGCATCGGCGGCTCCGGCGGCGTGTTCGCTCCGTCGCTGTTCATCGGCGTCACGTCCGGGATGGCCTTCGGCGAGATCGCCGGCCACGTCTTCGGTCCGGCCGCCGGGCAGCCTGCCCTGTACGCGGTCGTGGCGATGGGCGCGGTATTCGCCTCCGCCGCCCGCGCGCCGCTGACCTCGGTCGCCAGCGTCGTGGAAATGACCGGCGACTACACCCTCACCCTGCCGGTCATGCTCGCGGTGGCCATCGCCACCGCCACCTCGCGCGCGCTGAGCTACGGCACCATCTACACCACCAAGCTGCTGCGCCGCGGCCAGGACGTCGATCGCGCCGCGCCGTGGCGGGCTTTCGGGGACCTCAAGGCCGCGGAGGCGATGCGCCCGTTCCCGGCCGCGCTGTTGGTACCAGACCGCCAAGATGGCGGTGGAACCGGGCAGCCGGACGGTCAGCTGCCGGGCCAGCTGGTCTACGAGGCCGTCCCGCAGGCCGTCTACTCCGGCGAGTCGCTCACGCAGACGCTGCGCCAGCTGGAAATCTACGGACGCGATGGCCTGCCGGTCCTGTCGGCGGACGGGAGGCAGGTGCTCGGCTGGATCACCAACCACAGCGTGCTGCGGACGGTGGCTGCCCGGATCGGCACCGCCCCGTCGGCGGAGGGAACGGCGCCAGCGCCGCCGCGCCTGCAGGGGCAGCCAGGTCTGGCACAGCCAGACGCGCCCGAGCCGGCACCCACGCCGCTGTCCGGCTACCGGGTGCTCGAAGTTGCCATCGGTAACGATTCACCCGCGGCGGGACGGCTGCTGGGCAGCGTCAGCTGGCCGTCCGGCAGCATACCCGTCGCGGTGCTGCACGACCGGGCCCTGCAAGATCCCAGCCCTGACCTGACGCTGGGGGCCGGGGACAGGGTCAGCCTGCTCGCGCCGGTCTCCGCCCGCCCGGCGCCGAAGGCCCGCGCACGCGGGGCGCACAGCTGCGACGGCGACGCGGCCGACCCATCCAGACCCGGCACGAACGCCTCTTCGGGCGCTCAGCCATGACATGGCGGACCGGCCAGGACCAGCAGGCCGACGACATTCACCCCCCGGGTTCTCCGGTTAGCCCCGTTCACCGCTGCTGGCGACCGCGTCAAAGTCCCTGGCGAGGTCGGCAGGGGGCGGCGACGGCTCCCCGCGCGTGCCGTCCGCGCTGGTCCGCTTTCATGAGCTTGACGGATGGGGAAGAGCAGCGCTTGCCGAAGCTGGAGTCCGAGGTTGCCCGCGAGGGGCGGCTGGCAGCCCTGGCGAGCGGCCGCCGCCACGCCGGGCCATGAGCCCTCCCTCGGATCTGCGGCTGCTGGTCATCGGTGCGGGTATCGCCGGGCTGACGCTAGCCGGACGGTTGTGCCAGCAGGGCCGGCCACCGGTGCTGGTTGAGCGAGCTGTGTCAGCCGATAGTGGTGGCTATGCGATCGGCCTGTATCCGATGGGCAGCTGCGTGCTGCACGGCCTGGGAGCTTATGACGAGCTGACTCGAAGGGCGATCACGCTGGACCGGTATGAGCTGACGAGTGCGGCCGGCCGGGTCCTGCAGTCATTCGACATGGCGGTGCTGACCGCTGCGGCGGGACCGTTGCACATGGTCACGCGCGCGGACCTGCTGGGTCTGCTCGAGCCGACCTGCAGACAGGCGGAGCTGCGGCGCGGGGTGACGGTCGCGTCACTGGCCCAGGCGGAGGGCAGTGCGATGGTGACCTTTGATGATGGTTCGGCCGAGGAGTTCGATGCCGTGGTGGGCTGCGACGGCATGAATTCGCTCACCCGAGACATGGTGTTCGGCCCGGCCCGGGGATTCGAGTCGGGCTGGCTGCTGTGGACCTGGTGGGCGGGAGGCGGTCCGTTCGACTCGAACGTGGCCCGGGAGTGGTGCGGCCCGGGCTCCTTCTTCGGCGTATACCCGGTGCCGGGCCAGGTGATGTGCGCGGCGGGCGGTCCCTCCGGTGCCGTGCGCGGCAGCGAAGTGCGCTCGCTGCTGCGGCGGCAACTGGCGGTGCTGTGCCAGCGTGAGCCGGGAGTGGCCGCTGCCATCGACGAGCTGGATGGGCCGCATCCCTGGGCCATGGCGGACCGGCGGTGCCGGCGCTGGTTCAACCACCGGGTAGCGCTGTGCGGCGACTCGGCGGTCGCGTTCATGCCGACAGCCGGTGTCGGTGCTTCTGTTGCGATGCGTGCGGCCGCAGGACTGGCCGACGAACTATCCAGAGCCGACGCGGCTACGGTGCCGCTGGCGTTCGAGCGCTACGAGAGACGGTGCCGTGCGTGGGCGGAGCGCGCGCAGGCCGAGTCGCGGCGCCTGGGCCGGGCGATGTTCGTGCGGCATAGGGCAACGGCCAGGATCCGTGATCAGATTGTCAGCCGCTACCCAGCCAAGCTCGCACTGCGCGACATCATCCGCAGCACGCACGAGCCCTTCTGAGTCCGGCCTGCCCGCCTCGTCGCTCAGCGCCGCTTTACCAGCTATAGCTGGTACCATCTACGTATGGTTAAGACAACGGTGTATCTTCCGGAGAACACCAAGCAACGAGTAGCTGAGGCGGCTCGTCGATCTGGCCAGTCGGAGGCCGAGTTCATTCGTACAGCCATTGAGCAGCGCACCGATGCAGTGCTTCCTCGCAAGCGCGGCCGCTGGGGGACGATCCGATTCACCGACACGGGGCTCGCGCACAAGGTGGACGAGGTGCTCGCCGAGGGTTTCGGCGAGCTGTGATCCTCTGCGATACCAGTGGCCTGCTGGCTGCCTACGATCAGCTAGAGCCGAGCGGCCCTGCTGTGCGGAAGTTGCTTGATGCGGAGGCCGGCAGCCTGGTCGTTTCGCCTTTCGTGCTAGCCGAACTCGACTACATGTTGCTTACCCGGGCGGGAGTCCAGGCGGAGCTGATCTTGCTGAACGATCTCGCCGATAGCGTCTACCAGGTCGCAGCCTTCACCGCTCAGGATGCTGTACGCGTCGCGATACTGGTCGAACAGTATGCCGACCTTAAGCTCGGCATATCCGATGCGCATACCATGATCCTGGCCGCTCCGCAGCGCTACGGCACCACGCGGGTCCTGACGTTCGATCAGAGGCATTTCCGGGCGGCAAAGCCACCGCAGGGCGGCGTCTTTACAGTCCTGCCGGCTGACTTGTAATCCGGGCCAGCCACTTCTGCTGCGTCGCTAGGCCGGGCAGGTCATCACTGTTCCGGCCATCAGGATGTGAACGTCGGATCGGCCGGGTGCGGGCTGGCTACCCTGCTCTTGGGCTCCTCCCAGTCCTCATGCCGGCCGAGCGCCGTGAGGTCGAGCAGCGCATACGCGCCGATGGTCAGTTCGGAGCCGCGGGCGTAGGTCGAGTAGGTATGGAAGATCTTGTCGCCGTCGGTCAGAAAGCAGCTATGGCCGCCGGCCTCGAAGACCTGGCTCGACTCCGTCGGCTCATAGTTGTAGACCGGCGACGCTACAGCCGGGTCGATCGTCACCTGGAAGTCATAGTTGAAGTCGCTGCCGAAGGAGGAGTACCAGTCGACCGCCCAGCCCTTGGCTGCCTTCACCGCAGCGATCTTCGCTGCCGGCGCGCGGGACACGGCCGCGTACGCCGTGTCCCTGGTGCGCAGTTGGGAGAGGACCGCCGCAGGCAGCGCATTCAGCGAGGCCGTGCAGCCCGGGCATACAGCATCCCAGTCAGGACCGAACATGACATGCTGGATAATCAGCTGGCTGCAGCCGTCAAATAGGCTGACCAGGCTCACCTCGCCGTCCGGGCCCTCGAACCGGTAGTCCTTCGTGACCTCGGTCATCGGGAGCCGCCGACGCTCGGCGTTCAGGGCGTCGCGCTGTCTGGTGTGCTCCTTCTCCTTGACCAGCAGCTCTTTTCTGGCCGCGAGCCACTCCTTCGGCGTCACTATCTCTGGCAGGCTCATCAGTTCCTCCTTGAGCTAACGGACAGCGGGTCAGGGGCAGTCCCTGCCTGGTGTCGGCACCGAGCCCTGACGCCAGGTAAGGCGCAGCATCACCGGACAATCCGTCGCCGGAGACGTGCCCCGTTTCTTGACCGACGAACGACCGACCCCGTGTTGGACAGGCCAGGAAAAGTTTTGCAGCGGGGCAGGCCAGATTCGGTGCCTCGTACCGGAGCGCATGGCGATCCGTCGTAGTCAGTTCAGGCCTCAGACGGGGTCGCTGATCTGCAGGGTGCCGCCGAGGCTGAGGAACGGGTGACGCCGCACAACGCAGAGGGCTGCCGGACCGGCCAGCTCCGCCCAGCGCACGAACGCCCGGCGCGCATCCGCTACGGAGGCCACGTCGGGTGCCATTTCGCCGGCGTGGTAGGCGACGAGAATCCGCGCCATCGGACTGCCCGGCGTCACTGCGCGGACTGTGTCGGCCTGGCTGCGTGTCGGCGCAGCCAGGACTCCGGCTGGGCGGACTCGGCGGCGATAGCCTTCCAGGTCCAGCCTGCGGATCTGCGGTCGCCGATGTAACCGGCCACGTCTGCGTAGCCCAGGCGGCCGGCGACGTCAGCTGCCCGCTGCAGAGCTTCATGGCGCTTGGCGGAGTGGGGGACCGGGGCTAGACCATGCCTGCGTAGTGCCGCGCTGACGGCATGATGGGAGAGGCCGAGCTCGTCGGCGATCGCGTTGACGGTCTGATGTTGCTCAACGTGCCGCTCCCGCAGATAGCTGCCCACGTTGGGGTATCCGAGCCGCCGCAGAATCGGGCGCAATCGGAGGTCGGGCAGTTCTCCGGAGTACTGCCGCGCCGCGGCCGCGACGGCCGGGTCAACGCGGCCGAGGTGGCGGGACAGCCAGTCCTTGTGCAGCCCGGCTGCACGGCTGATCGCGGCCATACTGGCGCCGTCCTGGGTCCGGGCGAGGACGAACGCCCCGATATCGGGATAGCCGACCTGCCGGGCTGCCTGCTCGGCCGTGGCCCGGAGGCGGCGATCAGCGTGCATTCTGCCGGGCTCGGCTAGCCGCGGAGACGGGTTTGCCGCCCGCGCTCGCATGACTTTCCTGCGGCGCTGCTGGGGGAACGGGCGGCCGCGCGCGGCCGCGGCCGCGTCCCGGGCGAGGTCGCCGGTGCGGGCCCGATGACGGCCGGCGGCGCTGCCTTCGCGGACGGCTGGCTCGAACAACAGCCGGGCCGTGAAAGCGGCGGCGCGGAGCTTACGGGTTTCCGGTCCCTCCAGGGACTGGCCGAACTCCAGCCCGAAGGCCTCGCAATACTGCCGCTTGGTCCAGCCATGCGCGGTCAGGTGGGCGGTAACCGAACGGAACGACCGGCCGCACAAGTGGCATGTCACCAGCGAGCCTTCGACCGCGACTTCGCCGACCGGCGCATAGAACGGGGCACCGTCGGCCAGGACGCCGACCACGGGACGCAGCCCCACGCCGGGCCGCGGCCACCCGCCGCGGCGGCGCCCGCCGGCTGCGCTGATGATTTCAGCAGACAACGCCCGTCTCCCACCACTCAGCTAGTCACATTGAGACTACTGAGGTTTCCGGGTCCTGTCATGCGCCGCCCGGCTGCCGGAGGCCGCAGTCGGCCAGCACGCTGCCGACCGAACGCTGATGATCGGCCAGCAGGCGGGAACGCGGTAATAACCTGGGTGAGTGGCTGCCGAGGGGGAACCGTCGCTCTCACTGGCTGAGTGGCTGGTGCTCTGCCTGATCTGCGAGCAGCCCACACACGGGTTCGCGCTCGCCGTGCTACTGAGCGCGGAGGGCGAGATGGGCCGGGTCTGGCGTATTCCCAAGCCGGTGGTGTACCGAGCGCTGCAGAGGCTCGAGCATCTGGGCCTGGTACAGGCCACCGAGCATCAGCCGTCAAGCCAGGGACCGGTTCGCTCACTGGTGGACGCGACTCCTGCCGGGCGCCGGGCCGCTGCGGGCTGGCTGACCCGACCCGCCTGCCACAACCGCGACGTCCGGTCGGAACTGCTGGTAAAGCTCGCCCTGCTTGCCCGGCAGGGCGGTGACCCCAGGCGGCTGGTGAAGGCGCAGCGGGAGCAGCTGGTCCCTGTCGCGCGTGCCCTTCACGACCGCCTCGACGCGGCCACGGGCTTCGACAAGACCCTGGTCTTGTGGCGCTGCGAGACCATGGCGGCGACCCTCCGCTTCCTTGACGCCCTCGCCCTCCAAGCTGTTCCCGAGTAGTCCTGTCTCCTCCAGGCAAACGCGTAGGTCTGCCGCCGCTGCACGCGCCGGGGCTTGTACGCGGGACATGGAGGTCGTCCGCGAGGAGATCTTCGGCCCGGTCGTGGTAGCAGAGAAGTTCAGCAGCCGCGACGAAATAGCCGCACAGGCGAACGACACCACGTACAGTCTCAGCGCCGGCATCTGGACGCGAGACATCTCCAAGGCACACGCGCTGACGTCCGGGGCCAGCATGACGCCAGCGGAACTCGCACTTCGCCTGGGCGGGCGTTGTCCCACCAGCCACCATGAGCGGGGGACCACGCCAATCCAGGCGGGCCTCAACCGGAGCGAGCGCGGCACTGTAAAGATCGCCCAGCCTTACCGGGAAGGGCGGCATGAGCCGGGCGGCCTTGACCACGCGCGGCTGCTCTGCTGGCTGGACCGCCCGCGCTACCCTGACGGCCCGGTGCCTTCCGGCAGACTCCGTTCCTGCTCCGACGCCAGCCGCGCCAGGTGAGCAGAGGCACTCACCGGTGGATGTGGCGGAGCGTTGACAGTTTAGTAGCCCAGGTGAGCACGACCGATTCGTTCGGCTCGTCGGGGCGGTCGTGCCCGAACGCGCGAGGGCGAGTGTCGAGCACATCGACGCGAAGGCCCGCAGGCAGGGCGCCTCGCAGGCGATCGGCCGTGAAGAGTCGGCCGCGATCGGGCGGCCCGTGACGGCCCAGGTTGCTGACGTGATGCCCTACGGCGTACAGGTGACCGCCGGGGCGAAGTGCGTAAGTGGCGCGGGCGAGGACGACGGCTAGAGCATCGGGTTCTGGGTGGAGGTTGGCGACGATGACGAGATCGAAGCCCGCCGCGTCGGGCTGCCAGTCGTACACGTCGGCAAGCACGGGGGCGATCGTGGCCGCGAGGGCGCCTGCGGCAGCGAGTGCCTGGTCCAGACCGACTCTGGACACATCGACCAGGGTCATGTCCCAGCCTTTTGCGGCAAGCCACAAGCTGTTGCGGCCCGGTCCGGCACCGAGGTCGAGTCCGCGACCGGGCGGCAGCGGGGCGGCCAGCTCGACCAGGTAGGGGTCTGGATCGGTCGGCCAGGCTCGCTCGGCGTAGCGCCGGTCCCACATCTCCCCGGCCGAGCCAGTCACAAGTTTCCCCTTGAACAGGCGATACGCAACACCGACCGGCTGTGGCGCGCCGTATGTTCTGGTGCCCTTGCTCGACGCCGACCCTGTACCGTCCGCGCTTGGCGGCGGCCCGTGCTTGGTAAGTAGTAGGCCGTGACGCGCTCGGCGGCAACCCGCAGGACAGCCTCGCCCGCCCGGTCGGCTCTGAGATCGACTCGCCCCGTTGCCCGCCTTGCGTGGCTGGACGAGTGACGGGGCGAGGACACTAGCCGGCTTGGTTCTTGTACCCAGTTGGGCGGCCTTCGAGGATGACCGTCTTGACTTCGAGGTAATTGCGCAGGCCCTCGATCCCGCCCTCGCGGCCAATGCCGGACTGTTTGAAACCCCCGAACGCGATCCCGAAGTCGGTCCGGAAGGCGTTGTGACCGACAGTTCCCGACCGCAGCTGCCCAGCAACCATGCGGGCACGGTCGACGTCTTTGGTGAACACCGACGCGTTCAGTCCGTAGATCGTGTCATTGGCGACCCGAATCGCATCGGCCTCGTCCCGTGCCGGGACAACCGACAGGACTGGGCCGAAGATTTCTTCCTGCGCGATCACCGAGGAGTTGTCGACATTGCCGAACACGGTTGGCTCGACGTAGAAGCCCCGGTCCAGGTCCTTGGGCCGCCCGCCGCCCGTGACCAGCGTCGCCCCATCGGCGACGCCACGAGCGATGTACCCCTCGACCCGGTCCCGCTGCCGGCTTGCCACCAGCGGACCCATCTGGGTTCGCACGTCGAACGGATTGCCGACCCGTACCTTCGAGAACGTGTCGGCCAGCGCGTCAACGAACTCGTCGTGGCGGCCAGCAGGAATAACGATTCTGGTCAGCGAGGAGCAGACCTGGCCGGACAGGAAGCACTCTGCTCCGGCGATGGCCTGGGCAGCGGTCGCGATGTCCATGTCATCGAGGATCACCGCCGCCGACTTCCCGCCCAGTTCAAGGGTGCAGCGGGCAATCCGCTCGCCGCAAATGGAGGCGATCCGGCGTCCCGCGGCTGTAGACCCGGTGAAGGCGATCTTGTCGACGCCGGGGTCTCGCACCAGCATCTCGGACACCTCACGATCGGCGGTTACGACGTTGAGCACGCCCGGTGGCAGCCCCGCTGCCTGTGCTGCTTCGGCTACCAGATACCCCTCACCCGGCGCTTCTGGTGAAGACTTCAGGATGACGGTGCAGCCGGCGATCAGCGCTGGGGCGACCTTACTGGCCAGCAGCCCGATTGGGACGTTCCACGGGATGATCGCGCCGACGACGCCGACAGGCTCCCGGACGATGAGGGCGAACTCGCCGCCGGCCGTCGGCTGTGCGGGCTCCTCCCAGCTGAACGTCTCGGCCAGGTCGGCGTAGTACTCGAAGGTATGAGCGGCGTCCCCCGCAAAGTACGGGGCGAGGACATGCAGGCCACCCGACTCCCTGGGCCAGATCTGGCCGAGGGCGTTGGCCCGGTCCCTGACGCCGGACGCGATCGCGCGCATGTACTCGGCCCGCTGCCCGTGCGTCATCCGCGGCCAGGGTCCCTGGTCGAACGCGTGCCGGGCCGCCCGGACCGCCCGCGAGATGTCGCTCGCCTGCGCCTCGGCAACGCTGAAGTACACCTCTTCCGTCCCCGAGTCGATAACGTCGATCGTCGCGCTCGATGAAGGCTGCACCCATACGCCGCCGATGAAGAATCGGTCGGTGTTGCGCAGCGGCGCCTTGATCTCATCGGCCATGCTCATCGTCTGCTGACCTCCGTTGGTCGCTAGGAAGACGGAACGCTCACGACGTACGGGTGAACTCGAACGCCCCATGGCTGCGCGGATTCGCGGTCGGCTTCGGTCTGGCTGGAGCCGCCGAATGGGCCACTCGTCCTGGACAGCGGTGGCGCCCGGTCGGCTGCCGTGATCTGACCAGTATTCGCGTCGCCACCGAGGTCATCACAGCCTCCGTCGTCGTCCCGGCGTCGCAGTTGCGTCATGGACATCGCCTCGCCCAGGACAGTAGTCTCGCTGTGACTACAGCGTAAGACCGGGCGGCAGCCCGGCAAGAGACCTTCCCGCTGTGAGGAAGCAATGTCATTCCTGAAGGAAGAAACCTGGACCGGGCAGGTGTACTCGGGCGGCTGGATCGCCCCTGAGGGCGGCGACATGCCCGTCAGGGAGCCCGCCACCGGCCGCGAGCTAGGCCGCATCGGCATCGCGACGCCGGCCGATGTCGCACGCGCTGCGCACCAGGCTGCCGCGGCGCAGCCGGCCTGGGCCATCCTTCCGCATACCGAGCGGTCAGCGATCCTGCGTAGGGCGGCCGGGCTGTGGGAGGCGAACGCTGCCGAGATTGAGGACTGGGTGATTAGGGAAAGCGGGAAGATC
>JASHSO010000091.1 GCA_030038715.1 Streptosporangiaceae bacterium | reverse complement strand
TACTGGGATTACAAGGAGGGGTCGTCGATGTGGTTCCCCTGGTTCTGGTACCAACCGCTGCGGTATCGGAAGGCGCGCCGCATTCTCGCCAAGGCGGTGTTCAACAAGGTTGCGGGCCAGGTGGAAAACCAGACCCTGTCGTCTTCCATCAACACAGACTCCGTGTTCGACGAGTTCTTCTCGCCTATCGTCCGGGTCTCGCAACGGTCGTTCACGTCGGTGTACGTGTTGAGCTGGGCGGCCTTCGTCATCGGCGTCGGACTGATCGGCATCGGAGCATACATAGGGATACATCCGCCGAAGGGCATCAACGGGACCACTGTGGCGAGCATCTTCGGAGGCAGCGGCGCGGTGAGTGCGCTGGGGTCGGTGTTCGGCATGGCCGTAAGCCGCATCCGGGAGGCAACCTCGGACCTGGCACGAGTCCGCATGGTGCTGACGGCGTTCGCCACCCAACTCGGTCAGCTACGGGCCCAATTCGAGGGAAGCTCAACCAGCACGGCACAGCCGACGTTCGGCTCGGTACTCCAACTCAATCAGGCGATCGGGGCGGCGATGAGCGGCGCTATTGCGAGCATGACGGGAAGCTCCGACCCCGCAACCGGCACCAGCCAGACAGTAACCACACCAGCAACGTCCTGACCTCTGCCCGACGGGCAGGTCAGTCGTCTGCTCCCGCCGCCTGCGGCTGGCTGCTACCCGTGCCCGACTCGGCCGAGCGCCGCCTTTTCGGACACCGGCATGACGTCGGGCAGATCGAGGGCCGCAGCTGACAGCTCGTACCCCGCCCGCCGTGCAAGGTCGGCGTACAAGGCGGAGCAGGCGGCCCGCACCGTGGCATCGAGCTGGTCGTACCGCTCGGCAGCCCGACTGCCGGCCGACGGCGGCTCCCGGTAATCGAAGTAATACTTCAGCTTGGCCTCCGTGCCCGATGGCCGGACGACCACCCGGTAGTGCTCGCTGGCGAACTCCAGCACGTCCCGCGCGGCCCTCTCCCCCTCGGTGAGCTGACCGGTGACACCGTCGACCAGGAAGTCGCTGCGGCGTAGCACCGGCTCGCTGCCGATGTGCTCGATGGCCTGATCTCGCAGCGAGAGCATCACCGCCTTGATCTGCTCGGCGCCGCCGGCGCCGAGCAGCACCAGCGACCGGCCGTGCTCGATGTGCACCCCGACCGCGTCGAACACGCTCATGAGGTAGTCCCACAGGGTGCGGCCGGAACTGCGCATCAGCGCGTGCAGGTGGGCGATGATGTAGGCCCCCGACGCGCCGTCTTTGTCCCGCAGTTCGGTGGTGGTGAGATAGCCGTGGCTCTCCTCCGCCGCCAGCACCAGCCTGACCGGGCCCGCGGACTCCGCAGCGTCCAGCAGCTGCCCGATGAACTTGAACCCGATCATCAGGTCGTCGGTGAGGCTGATCCCGGAGCCGAGTGGCGCGATGGCCGCCAGCACCCGGCTGGTCGCCACGGTGGTGATCAGCCGCCCGGACAGCCTCGGTCCCGCCGGGTCAGCGATCAGGAAGTATGCAATGATGGCGCCGATCTGGTTGCCTGTCAGGTGCCGCCAGCAGCCATCGGCCAGGCGAACCTCGACGCCGAGCCGGTCCGCGTCCGGGTCGCTGGACAGCACGAGGTCCGCGCCCACCTCAGGAGTGGACGCAAACTTCGTGGCCGGGTCGGCAGCGCCGAGGATCTCCGGGTTCGGCGAGCGCAGTGGCACGGCCGCGAACGAGCCGTCCGGGTACTGGTCGGCGGGGACGTGCAGCTGGTAGCCGGCCTCGGTCAGCGTCTCTGCGACGCTGGCGAGCCCGGTCCCGCATAGCGGCGTATACACCACAGGGACCTGCGAGCGCACCGCAGCCGAGGACGAACAGAACTCCGCGTCCCGGCTGACGTACATGCTCACGTACTTCTTATGCACGTCCGCCGGGATGTCGGTGACGGCGTCGGACCGGCCGGCGACCACTTCCTCAATCTGCGGATCGAGCGCTACCTGTTCCACGCAGCGGGCCAGGGTCGCGTCGTCGGGCGGGCAGTACTGGCCGCCCGTGGGGGTGTAGACCTTGAACCCGTTGT
Organism: Streptosporangiaceae bacterium; assembly: GCA_030038715.1. Lineage (GTDB taxonomy): Bacteria > Actinomycetota > Actinomycetes > Streptosporangiales > Streptosporangiaceae > JAJYUU01. The sequence continues at coordinate 1,264 of JASHSO010000091.1, read as the reverse complement.
CGTCGGGGTGGTTGTGGGACGCCGAGACGTTCAGGCCGCCGGCCGCGTCCAGTTCGCGGATCGCGAACGACAGCTCCGGCGTGGGCATGTAGCCTTCCGGGTCGTCCGGCGCCGTCATGCAGGTGTGCACGCCATATGCGGCGTAGATCTGGCAGGCGAGCAGAGCCAGGCTGCGGGAGCTGGTGCCGAGCAGCGACCAGTCCGCCCCCATGAACTCATGCAGCGCGTTGATGTCGGAGAACACCCGGGTGTCGTTGGCCACTACCACGGCCAGGCCGGAGCGCCCGGCCGTCTTGCGCAGGAACTCGCAGTGCCCAGCCACCGTCAGCGCCAGCGTCCGCGGGTTGATGCGATTCGGCCCGATGCCAACCCGGCCCCGCCTGCCGCCCGTGCCGAACGGGATGTCGCACCTGAATGCGTCGGTGATCAGCTCCACCGGGGCACGCGCAACAAATCTCCGCAGCTCAGTGCCATTGACAAAGGGCTGGTCGGCCGCCAGCCAGCGCGCTAGCTCCGCTGCCGCAGCAGGGCCCGCGTTGGGCTGCCTGGCTACTTCCGCCAGCCTCCGGCGGAGGTCTGGATCGGTCATTACTCTCCGTCTGCGTGGGCTCCCGTAACTCCTGCGATAGATAACCATATGCGCGGCTGAGTGAGGCCGGACGGACTGGCCCGCCTCCGAGTGGGGCCCCGGCGGACTGCTCCGCGGTGTCCAGTGTGGTTACGATCGGGGACATGAATGACCTGATCACCTCCGGTGACAAGGTCTACTTCGCCGAGCGAGGCGAAACCAAGAGCGACCTCGCCGACTACTACACCCTGGTCGGCGAGCCGCTGCTGCGGGCCATGGGGGGTCGGCCGGTCCTGCTCCAGCGCTTCCCCGAGGGCGCGGGCGGTCCGTCGTTCTTCCAGAAGCGAGTGCCCAAGAACGCCCCGGACTGGCTGCAGACCACGACGGTGTCCACACCCAACGGCACCACCTCGCGGGCCCTGGTCGCCGTCGACCTCGACCACGTGCTGTGGGCGGTGAACCTGGGGTGCTTGGGCTTTCACGTCTGGCCGCACCTGGCCAGCGATCCCGAGCACGCGGACGAGCTGCGGATCGACCTCGATCCGAGTCCCGGCGTGCACTTCGGCCAGATCGCCGAGGCGGCCGCCGAACTGCGGACGCTGCTGGACGAGGTCGGCGTCACCGGCTACCCGAAGACGACAGGCAACCGGGGCCTGCACGTCTACGTGCGGCTGGCGCGGCGATGGGACTCCTACC